>JANMIS010000656.1:0-6067 GCA_031375925.1 Synechococcales cyanobacterium OTE_70_concoct_197_sub | reverse complement strand
TGGATAGTGCGGATTTGGAGCAAGAAAATTGGGATTATCAATGGATGACGTTAGAATTATTGGACCAACTCGTTCGTCATCGTCAAGGTGGGAAAATGGCTCGTTATTTAGATCAACCCCATTTACCGAATGAAGAGTTTGTCGCTTCTAGAGTGGGATTTGAATTAGAGAACTGTCGATCGGCACGACAAAAGACCGCTATTGAAAAACTTAAATCAAAACGGGTTGGCTGGTTTGTTCGAGTCATCCGAAATAAAATTGCAGAATTGGCAGTACTAGTTATTGCAGGGCGTCAGGCACAAATTGGGTTTCGGGAGGGCACCTTTCGGCAATCGGGAGAGCTTCATCGTTGGATGTACGATCGGTATTCATTACATTATTTATTAAAAAAACTAGGATTTACGAATGTTCGGATCTGTCGAGCTGATGAAAGTTTAATTCCAGACTTTAATCATTATGAACTGGATGTTTATCAAGGAAACATCCGAAAGCCGGATTCATTGTTCATGGAAGCGATTAAGCCATGAAATCTTTGTTGCTGAGCACTTATGACATCCAAGGAGGAGCTGCTAGAGCAGCTTATCGTCTTCATCAAGGATTGAGAAGCATTGGGGTAGATTCTCAAATTTTGACATCCAATCAGACAAGTGATGATCCGCAGGTGCTAGCCAGTCGTTCAAAATTAGACAAGACGATCGCCTTTCTCCGCCCTGGAATTGATGGATTACCACTAGCAGGATATCGACAACGAACTCGCGATCGTTATTCCCTTGCTTGGCTACCAGAAAACCGAGTTCAGCAGATTGATTTACTTAAACCGAATATTGTGAATCTCCATTGGGTTGGTAGTGGATTTTTGCGATTGGAAAGCTTGAAAAAGATCAAACAACCGATCGTCTGGACGATTCATGATATGTGGACCTTGACAGGCGGGTGTCACTATACGGATGGGTGCGATCGGTATTTAACTCAGTGTGGATCTTGTCCACAATTGGGAAGCCGCTCGAAGAATGATTTATCCCATTGGAACTGGAAACGAAGAAACCGAGTTTTTAAACAACTAGATTTAACGATTGTTGCGCCTAGTCAGTGGTTAGCTGACTGCGCAAAACAGAGTCCATTGCTTTGTGAACGTAGAATTGAGGTCATTCCTTATGGGTTAGATCTCATGACTTATCGGCCCTGTGCAAAAACTTGGGCACGATCGCTGCTTAAACTTCCCCAAGATAAGCCACTGATTTTGTTTGGGGCTTCAGATGCGACCTCCGATCGGCGCAAGGGCTTTCATTTATTAGCAGAATCCCTTCAATATTTGCGAGTAATGGAATGGGAAGTCTTGCCTGAAATTGTGATTTTTGGCGCATCTTATGGGAGCTTAGACTGTGGGTTTCCGGTACATTATTTAGGAATACTTCAGGATGATTTGACTTTGGCTCTTGCATACAGCGCCGCAGACGTATTCGTTGCGCCATCGATTCAGGATAATTTGCCTAATACAGTATTGGAATCGATCGCCTGTGGAACGCCTGTGGTGGCTTTTGCAATTGGGGGAATGCCGGATTTGATTGAATCGGGGCAGACAGGATATTTGGCACAGCCGTTTGATACAGCGGATTTAGCGAAGGGAATTCAGTGGGTGTTGACAACGGAGCAGCCATTGGGAATGAAGGCTCGACAGAGTGCTGAGAAACGTTTTGGGTTAACGAGACAGGCTGATACTTACCGAGATTTATTTGAGTCTTTAATTAGGGGCTAGTCATTGTCGTTAGTGATCGGCCCTATCGATCGTACAATCTGGGAGATACTTAATTAACCTATGCTAAATCTGTCGGAGTTGCAGCTATGAAATTCAATGAACTCGTCGATCGCTTTGAAAACCCAACCCATTGGGGCAACGTAGATCTAGAAATTACAGGCGTAAATGCGATCGAAGACGCACTACCGGGACAGATTAGCTACATTGGCAGTGAGAAGTTTGTGCCCATGATTGCGACAACAAAGGCGAGTGTATTGCTGCTGCCAAAGCATGAACAGTTGCAGGCATTGGTAACATCTCAAAATATTGCCTGGATTGAAGTCCCGGACCCACGATTAGCCTTTGCTCAGGCGATCGATTTATTTTACAGACCCTACAGACCACCTGTTAGAATTCATCCCAGTGCAGTGATTGACGAGACAGCAAAGATTGGTAGTAACGCTTCGATCGGTGCTCACGTTGTGATTGAAGCGAATGTTGTGATTGGCGATAATGCTTGTATTCATCCCAACGTTGTGATTTATCCGGGTGTGATCATTGGCGATCGGGTTGTGTTACATGCCAACTGTACCATTCAAGAACGATCGCAACTCGGCCATGACTGCGTGATTAATAGCGGTGCTGTAATTGGTGCAGAAGGGTTTGGGTATGTGCCGACGGCGGATGGCTGGGTGGCGATGCGACAGTCGGGATGTGTGGTGTTGGAAGACAAAGTGGAGATTGGGTGTAACTCAACGATCGATCGGCCTGCGGTGGGTGAAACGCGGATTGGGCGTGATACAAAGCTGGATAATTTAGTACACATTGGTCATGGCGCTACCATTGGTTCAGGCTGTGCGATGGCGGCGCAGGTCGGTCTTGCGGGTGGCGTGACGGTGGGGAATGGGACAATTTTGGCGGGACAAGTTGGCGTGGCAAATAATTCCAGGATTGGGAATAACGTCATTGCTTCGTCGAAGACGGGAATTAATAGCGTCATTAAAGATAACGTTGTGGTGTCAGGAACGCCTGCTGTTGACCATCGAACTTATTTGAAAATCTGCGCAATTTATAGCAAAATCCCAGCATTGTACCAAGACGTTCGTAAGCTGAAAAAGCAAATGGGGATTAGCGATCGTGCTGAATAAGTCGCCAGCCTCGAACGCTTCCAATTGTCGGGTCATCAGTCGCGATCGTTGGCGAAATCCAGGCATAACTCTGTGATGGCAGTTGTTTGATATCGGTCAAATGTTTGCCGAGTTTTGGGGTGTGAAGGGTAAGGAGAATGTAATCTTTTTGGGCATCGTCATCAAGACCTGTCGGCGGTGAAATAAAATGGACGATCTGGGCATTCAAGGTCTGGCTCAGTGGCTTAAGACCTGCCTTTAGAGAAACCGCGTAGTCGCCCCAGAGTCCTGTCAGTCCCATGAGGGTCAGCGCTAGCCACGGCCCGAGAAGTAGGCTACCAATCCACCGATCGATAAACTGAGATTGGGTCAATAACGATCGCTGATGCCACAACACTCTTGGCATCAGCCAACCAATGCCAAGAACCGCCCCCACAGCAGCGATCGGCCTTATCACGTCGCTTTCAATTTGAATGGTGCCAGATAGAAGAATGATGCCCGCAATGAGCAATATAAACCCTAAGACTCCAACCCAAAAACTGATTTGCCCGAGCAATTGCGATCGCCAATCTTTACGGTAATATTCGGTGCAGTGGTGCAGTAGAATAGCACTCCAGATTGCAAGCCATGGGAGGATCTGGATTGGGTAATAGGGCGTTTTGGTGCGGAAGAGATTGAGGGCGATGAAAAGCAAAATGGGAAAGCCCAGCAACAGCCAACGATGAGGAGCGATCGGTTTTTGGTACTTGGGATTTACAAAAGCTAAGACTAAACCAATTGGGCCGACCAATCCCCATGGAAAAGCGTTAGCGGGGATATTCCAAAAATAATAGAATGGACCGACGCTGTGAAATTCTTTGTCATTGAGAATGAAAATTTTCCCGACGAGGGTGTTGACAGGTTCCCAGCCGTATTGCATTGTTGCAGCCCAGAGCCAGCCAATGACGGGCATTAAACCGATCGCACCCCCCAACAAAATCCAAAGTAAAGAAGCCCCCAGCCCCCAATTCTGGAGGCTTCGGAGTTCTGGCTCTCCCAGAATTGGGGTCCGGGGGGCGCGGGACTGTACACCAAACCAAAGCGCCGGGAGAAAGGCGATCGTCGCCGGAATCATCATAAATCCCTTAATCATGAATCCCCAGCCGAACATAACACCTGTCAGTAACAACAACGATCGTTTGCCGTCTTGTTGAGATTCTAGTAATGACCAAGCAGCCACAAGTTCGATCATGAGCAGCATCATGTCCTGTGTGCCCAGTCCAGCATACTGAACACCGATCGGCATCACTGCAAAAATTAACGCGGCAATGAATCCAAGGCTTCGGCCTAAAACCAATTCTCCAATGCGAAAAGTGAGCAATGTACTGCTCAAATAAGCCACAATGCTGGGCAATCTCACAGCGGTTTCATTAACGCCAAAAAGTTTGTAACACAACGCAATTAGCCATTGAATCCCCATGGTCCGATCGAAGCTGACACCGCCGCCCCACTGTGGCGTAATCCAGTCTCCCGTTTCGACGATGTACCTTGCTTGCAGCGCGTAATAGCCTTCATCGTGGGCCATGAGGCTTTGCTGAACTAAAACCTGGCTGAGAACGATCGGCGTGGCCCAGAGTAGCAAAATCAAATAGGGATTGTGGACGATGCTTTTGATCGTTACATTATTTTTAAACTGCATCTTTAAATGGAGTAGTCCAATGCAAAGGATTTCACATCTCTGGGCTTGACATAAATGCGCTGGTTTTCGGTGAGTTGAAGCCGATCGAATCGGTCACGGGTTAGGTGGGCTTGCATAATCTGCCCATCTTCCAGTTCGAGTTCAGCTTGAATTTCCCAGCCGAGGTGAATGATGCGGGCGACACGGGCCGGAACGCTATTATTCACTGTTTCTAAAGCAATCTCAATGTCGTGGGGCCGCAGAAACATTTCAGGATTGGCAGAATCAAATCCGCTATTTTGGAAGATTTTTGAACTGGTGGGCATCACATTGACAGGGCCAATGAAGCTCATGACGAAGGCGCTAGCGGGATGGTCGTAGATCTGAGCTGGGGTGCCGATTTGTTCGACTTTGCCTTTGTTCATGACGACGATGTTGTCGCTAACTTCCATCGCCTCCTCTTGGTCATGGGTGACAAAAACTGTGGTGACATGCACTTCATCATGCAAGCGCCGCAGCCACACCCGTAGGTCCTTACGCACGCGGGCATCTAAGGCTCCGAAGGGTTCATCCAAGAGCAAAACCTTGGGTTCAACAGCCAAGGCTCGGGCGAGGGCGACGCGCTGCCGTTGTCCTCCAGAGATTTGAGAGGGATACCGATCGCCCAGTCCCGTCAGTTGGACCAAATCAAGCAGTTCTTCAGTGCGGGCTTTAATGCGGGCTTTGGGGGTTTTGCGCAGTTCTAAGCCAAAGCCGATGTTGCGGCGCAGGGTCATGTGTTTGAACAGGGCGTAGTGCTGGAAAACAAACCCAATGTTGCGATCCTGCACGCTGCGATCGGTGGCATCTTCGTCCATGAGAGCAATGCGGCCACTGTCGGGGGTTTCGAGTCCGGCGATCGATCGCAGCAACGAGGATTTACAAGAGCCGGAGGGTCCGAGCAACGCGACCAAGGAACCGCTTTCGATGTCAACGGAGACACGATCGAGGGCCTGAAAGTCCCCAAACTTCTTACAAACGTCCTGAATACGAATACCCATGGAAAAAAGCCCTCATAAGTGCAGTTCGAATCTCCGATTTTCCGATGAGGTTTGTGGAGATTTAAAATATCAGCCTCTATACATAACATTTTTTGGGGTGATTCAGATCAGTTCTTCACAGCTTTGAAATAGAAAATTTAGGGCTGACATGAGTTCATCTAGATCGCTGAGTGGATAGGCTTTGGGGTCTTGGGTGAAGGCGTCGTAAGTCAGGACGCCAAACTCCCAGCTTTGACCGTTGGAGACGATCCCATAGACCGATTGTTGAGGCTTTTCATTGAGTTTTTGCATGGCCAGCATCTGCGCTAGGCATTGTCCCCAGCCTTTCACAAAATCGTCTTTTTTAGCTTCGACTGCTACAAAATAGGGTTTGTCCCAGACCAGTTTGCTGAGGGGCGATCGTTTCGAGAGAATGTAGTCAGGGATTCCGGTCAGCCGATCGTCATATCTAAGCGTCTTGTGACTCCAAAGGACAAATTTATGACGATGATTTTTGTAGACTTCTGCC
>JANMIS010000596.1:0-1402 GCA_031375925.1 Synechococcales cyanobacterium OTE_70_concoct_197_sub | reverse complement strand
CAGTCCGCCACCACCACCTGCAAGCAAAATTGGCAAATCGTCGTGATTGTGTTTGTTGCCGTCGCTGATACCGCTGCCGTAGCAGATCAATACGTTGTCAAGCAACGTTGTCCCATTACCCTCTTCGATCTTTGACATGCGCGTCAGCATGCGTGCGAAGAGCTCCATATGGTGCGTGTTGATTCGAGCAATCTCTTCGAGATTCTTTTCCTGCGATTGATGGTGCGAGGTGGAATGGTGCGATCCCGGCGCCTCAATCTGCGGATAAGCTCTCCCCGATTTTTCGTAAGAGAACATAAAACTCGCAACGCGAGTGGCATCCGTTTGAAAAGCGATCGTCAAGATATCCAACATCAAGTTAACGTGGTCGGAATAAAGAGACGGAATCCCTTTGCCCTCCGGGATGATCAACTTGTCGATCCCTGGCTCATCCGCATCCGCCATGGGGTCTTTTACAAATGCTTCCTGATGGTGCGAATGCGAATCGCGACTAGCGGTGGCGACACGTTTTTCAATGCTCCGTAGCCCGTCGAGGTACTGCTCGAGTTTGTTGCGATCGGCGTAGCCGAGTTTACGTTGCAGTGATTTGGTCTCGTCGCGTACCAAGTCGAGCATGCTCTCCTCGATCGAATCCGACGAGGTCGCCGACGTTGTTGGTTGCGACGCGTTCCAGTCTGGTCGTTGAGGTGATTTGCCGCGAAAGAGTCGCTCATACAACTGCTTGGGGTTGAGTTCCAAAGCGGCTGGGGTCGTTTTGTTTCGCCATGATATGTGGGACATGTAGGTACCGCTGTAGCCATGATCGCCTCGATGCCCTGGGTCTATCCCGAGTGCGAGCGAGTCGACGGCGGTTGCCGAACCGATGTTGCTCGCGACCAACTGATCCACCGAAGCGTTGCCAACCTCAGGCTCCTCGGAGTGTTTGCATTTCTTGCCTATTAGAAACCCACCACCGGCAGGCTCGTGGGCAGCCGAATTGCCATCGCAATGCTCTGCGGCCAAGTTGCTGAGAATGAGTACCTGTTTCTTCACTGCCTCCAGTGGCTGCAGAATTCGCGGTAGCTCGGCAATCGCACCAACCTCCGATGGGCGCCAATGACTCATGTTGACGCCGTTGGGAACATAAAAGAAAGCCATTCGCAACGGTGGCGAACCAACTACCGAGCCAAGGACGGATTGAATCGACATCGCATCCAGCCAAGGGAGTGCAAGTGCTGCACCGGCACCGCGCAAGACGGTTCTGCGAGAGATTTTGGTCGGTTTCGACATATTCGGTTCCAGCAAGGAAGTTCGCGGTGGGACTGAAACAGGTTCAGTAGGTTGGATCGGCCAAGGAGACCAAAAACCTTTGGGTTAGTATACCACAGGAGACAATTCCCTCAAAATCGTACGGATCGACTGA
>JANMIS010000587.1:0-1717 GCA_031375925.1 Synechococcales cyanobacterium OTE_70_concoct_197_sub | reverse complement strand
GTGAGGGTTTAAGCTTGGCAGTTAAGTTCTCTATAATGAAGGCACATGTCTTATTTTCCTAGGATTGCCTTGTGACCACCCAAAATTCTGTCAAAAGTACTGCGAATCCTGATTTTGAGGTCTTTCAGGCCATGCATCGATCGGTTCATCGCACAGTCTTAGGCAATGGCATCCGGCTTTTAGTCACTGAAAATCCCTCCGCAGACATTGTTTCTGCTCGGATGTTGATGCAGGGTGGACAGCGGGCAGAGGCTTCCGGGAAGGCGGGAGTGGCGCATTTGGTATCGTCGGTAATCACGAAGGGCACACAGACACGATCGTCCTTTGAAATTGCAGAACAGGTGGAGGCAGTCGGCGCAAGTCTTGGGACTGATAGTTCCGCCGATCACTTTCAAGTTACGGTAAAGACGGTTTCTTCAGATTTTAGTAAGATTTTTGAATTAGCAGGGGAAATCTTACGATCGCCCAGCTTTCCCGCAGATGAAGTGGAGCTTGAACGCAAACTAACGCTTCAAGGCATTCGATCGCAGCAAGAGCAGCCCTTCAATGTTGCCATGGATAAAATGCGTCAATCTCTGTATGGCGACCATCCCTATGCGGATTCTGGGCTGGGCACTTTAGAGACGGTGGCTCAACTGACCAGAGAGGATTTGGACGACTACCATCAGCTGGTCTTTCGGCCTGATAATTTGATTATTAGCATTGCAGGGCGCATCACCGTCGAGCAAGCTTATGCCGAAGTGAATCGCTTGTTTGGAGATTGGATTCAGCCCGAACATAAGATGCAACCGCTGCAACTTCCCCCGATCGCCCACAATCCCGAGACTCACCTCACGCCTCAAGACACCGCCCAATCGATCGTCATCGTTGGCTACCTTGCGCCTTCCATTAATCCTGCATTGCCCAATGCAACATCTGACTATGCGGCACTCAAGCTATTAAATACCTATCTATCCGGTGGACTATCCAGTCGCCTCTTCATTGAGCTACGGGAAAAGCGAGGACTGGCCTATGAAGTGTCTGCTTATTATCCGATGCGTTTAGATATTTCTTTTTTTGTGGCTTACATTGGCACGGCTCCAGACAATACGGCGACAGCGCTAGAAGGTTTGCGTGAGGAGTTACATCGATTGACGGAAGTGACGCTAACGGAAACGGAGCTTCAAACGGCAAAGGATAAGTTTCTCGGTCAATATGCTTTAAGTAAGCAAACCAATGCACAACTTGCTCAAACGTTTGCTTGGTATGAGATGTTGGGATTGGGACTGGGGTATGACGATCGGCTTCAGACGGATATTCGCAATCTCACGGCTGCAACATTGCAAACTACTGCAAAACGGATCTTTGGCCAACCTTATATTTCAATTTTGGGTCCAGAGGAGATGATTAAATCAGTGCGTTAGCGACCCAACCAATTGATTAGCGAGATTGGAAGATGTTTTGAATCATTTTCCGATCGCACCCTGCTGCTGAGCGATCGAGCGCATCCATTTCTCCACTGTCCAAGTTCCAGCCCAGCGCCCCCAAGTTTTGATCTGCTTGGACTAGCGTTTTGGCTCCTGGAATCGGCATTGTTCCTTTACCAATGCACCAATTCAATGCAACCTGTGAAATGGTTTTTTCACGTTGGGTGCTGATCTCTTTTAAGCAATCCAGCAATCCCGTCATTTTTGGCAATAATTGCGGAAATAGAAAGCCTCGCAATCCCTTGGGAAAC
>JANMIS010000584.1:0-2377 GCA_031375925.1 Synechococcales cyanobacterium OTE_70_concoct_197_sub | reverse complement strand
CCCTCCGTTGCAATATATGCATCTGCCTCTTGGATAATTTCATCTCCACGCATCCCAATTGTTGAAGTATCTACAAATTGAGCATTCGCAATTAGTTCGCCTTTTTCCACCAGTTCAATTGTTGCTCTTGTGTTTGGGGGCAAAATACCAATTTTTCTCTGCCTAATTTCTTCAGGAGTTAATCCATAGGCTTGATTGACGAGATCAGACAGTTGTATTTCTAGCGAGAGGGCTTCGGCTCTGTGGGTTTGAATTGTTGGGGCGTAGTCGTTGTAGACTTCTCGGACTTCTTTGAGGGCTTTGGGATTGAGTCCAGAATCTTTGGGTTTGCGTTTTTTGATTTCTTGGACAAACTGATCGCAGTCTAGGCTGGCGAAGTCTTCGAGTTTGTTTCCTAGTTTTTCAATGCTTTGTTCCATTCGTAACCAGTCCAGAACTTCTCGAACGGATTCTTGGTTTGTTTTGGTGATTTCAATTAGACGAGTGACGATCGGTTCTACTTGCGATCGAATTTCGTCAGTTGGTGGTGCGATCGGGATAGTTTCTACAAGATATCCCACAGGTGCTAAAGCTTCATCTTTCATGTGAGGAAAATGTCGCCAGTTATGCCACCAGATAATTGGCGAATTGAGAACGGCTAGGAGATAACTGTCTGCGGTGGACAACAACGAGACTTTATTATTTGAAAAAAATTCTTCACAAGAGATCGAAAAACACGGGTAGAACTGAATCTGTTGATAAAATATTTTTGATTTTGAAAATGTTTCGTAAAAAGCACATGGGCGTAACTCCCACCAGTAGCGACCTTGATCTTGTCTTTTACGGAGTTGATTTTCAAAAGATTTTAGGTGTGTATAGAGCGAAGGAAATTCAGTTGAAAATATTTTTTCTGCCTCTATCTCTGTTTTAGCATTACTCCAACTCCACAAATGGTCACTACTGGATTTAAGTAATATCATCCAAAGATTCTTCCAATCTGAATTCCATCTCTTAATATCTTGACCACGCAAGTATGGTTGAATAATAGAGCCAGATTTTGGGTCAGATTTAATTATAGTTCTCTTTTTTTCATCATTAATTAGAAAGGCTTCATTAAAGCCTGTTTTAATTCCAAGTAATGGCTTAACGTCTGAATATATTTTAAGAATCGTCCCGCTGTTTTTAAGTTTTTGCATCAACACATCTACGGCTGGTGGCTCCAAGCTCCAAGAGCTTATTGTGAAACATGACCAAAGAACATTGTATCCCTCCTGCTTAACATACTGCGACAAGTTGATATTCGTGAGATGCTCTCTAGATACCGGGCATATTTGAACTAGAGAATCGAGTAGATCTTGACTTGCTTCATGGGTAGGTGCTCGTACCAAAACAATACAGGGAAAGGTATCGGCATCTTCAAAAATAGGAGCATGACCAAAATCAATAATTTGTTCAACGATACTATTTTGAATAAAGAACTGTCTCAAAGGTTCTCCATATCCTGCCTTAAACCATTTGTTTGCGACAATATATGACAGCATTCCATTTGGTTTCAGAATCTTTAATCCTTTCTCATAGAAGTAAACATACAAATCAGCCATCCCATCATAGGATTCATAATGTTCTTGAAGATAAGGTTTGATTGGCGGAAGTAATTCTTGTCTTACATAAGGCGGATTGCCGATCGCAACATCAAATCCACCATCAGCGAACACTTTAGGAAATCCTGTCTCCCAATTAAAAGCCCGATCGGTCACACTTGGATCAGATACGATCGAATTTCCCATCTTAATATTTCCCATCTTAATATTGTCATCCAGATAGGTTAAAGCCTTACCCGGTTCCGCCGTCTTCAGCCATAGCGAAAGCTTCGTAATCTCAACTGACTCGGACGAAAGATCCACACCAAACAAAATCTCAATGAGAAATGTTTTATTCAAATCATACAAACTCCGATGTCCTACCACATCCCCCGTCGTTTTGCCTTTTGTTTGGTCTGCAAACTCCAACGCCGCCAGTGCCTCATTCACTCGCTCATATTCCCGATATAAATAATCAAATGCTGCAATCAAAAACGCACCCGAACCACAAGCCGGATCAATCACCCGCGTCTTAATCAAAACATCCCGGTAAGCTTCCCAATATTGAGTCTCAGCCGATCGACTTTGTTTCGTCACCTTAGCTTTTGAATTAAGATCGAGCTTCAACCGATCGAGAATCTCCTGATTTTTCCGCTTGAGATAACCACCCAGCGCAATCTCCACCATATATTGTGTAATGAACTCCGGCGTGTAATAAACCCCTTGCGTTTTCCGTTTGCCTTTCTTTTGGTCAAACGGTTGGCCCGTGGCGATCGATCGTAACTCCTCTAGATCCGTCACCGACTGCTCAAAAATAT
>JANMIS010000486.1:0-3181 GCA_031375925.1 Synechococcales cyanobacterium OTE_70_concoct_197_sub | reverse complement strand
ATCGTAGAGCGATCGGCCTTCCCAGAGGCTGTTGGGATCAGCAATAAAAAACTCACCATGACTCAAATTCAACGTCATCGTATCCGCCGTGTAGGTCTGAAGTTTTAACCCATGGGCGCCTGAAGCAGCAGCAGCTTCAACAATGGCTAAGGCACGATCGAGGGATTGATTATGGTTGCCCGACATCTCCGCAATGATGAAAGGCACTTCTCCAGATCCGATCGACCGGTTATTGATTCTAAAGGTTGTAGGCATAGAATTTTTCTAGAGCAGGTTAGGAAATGGATGAAGTTACATGCTGAATTGTTTGTTTAATCCCTATATTAGCAATTAAATCTAGAATGGATAGATGACTTTTGAAAATTGGCGACTTAATTTGAGGGTAGGGTTGCGGCGTGTAATTTTGGAAGCTTAACTGAACCGATGACTTCTGAAAAACACCATCTTCGACAAGATAATCCTGAGAACCTAGAGGACTTAGATATTCCCGACACTCCAATTTTTCGCAAATATTTAGAAGATGTTGCGATCGGCTATCTGGAAGATTGAGCGCACTAGCTGAAAGCAATTTGGTATCGAGATTCAACATTTGAGAAATCATCTGAATAATATTGATATTTAAGTTGGCTAGAGTGACTCCATTTGCTTGCCCTAGATATTCAAGAATCATCTTAATTTCTTTAAAATAAGGAGTCTTCCGATAGGCTTGCTCTAACCCAAGAAGATGTTTTCGCTGCCATCTCTGAGTAAAATCAATCTGAATAGTGTCCAGACGTTGGCTCTGTCTTTCAGAATGGACAGGAACCGTCAACCAATGTTCTTGGCCATCTAACAAGATTCGATTTCGGCTTTGCCACGATCGACGCTCGAATTGCACATCATCTAGAAAAACAAAGATGTCGACTTGAGAAATAAGATTAAAATAACCAACCCAAGGTAAATAAGTTGGCTGCATAATAGCACAGCGCATAAGAATAGCTCTCCTGAGATACTAACGATAAATATAAGTTGTAAACTCAAACGGTAAAACACCAGGCTTTAATTGATAATCATTTCTTATGGAAACCCTCTGAGAAAGATTAGTCTTCGCAAATTTAAATACAGTCTCAGGATATTCATAAAATAACCCATCATCAAAGTATTCAACATACTGGCTGAGCATATTCACTGCAAGCCCAATCCGAGCGTGCTTAAAATATTGTCTAAGTTTTTCTTGATAGAAGCAACGATTATCATCGATTAAATTATTAAATGTTCCGCTGATCAAGACGTAATCAAAAACAGCATCTTGTTCGAGTTCGATCGGGGTAATAAATTGATGTTCTGGATGTTTCAATCGTCCTGCATCGAGAACCTCTAGAACCAAATCAATACCTGTATATTCAAAAGTCAACCCTTTTTGTTTTAGATAAGAGGCTAAGTGTCCCGTACCGCAGCCAAGATCAAGAATTGACGCCCCTTCAAGATTTCCAATTTCACACAAAATTTCAAAGCGCTTCTCTTGGGTTAATCGATCGCGCCATTGAGAAGCTTCAGGAGTGTCGCCATATTTTAGAAAGAGATCTCGATAATGATTAGCTAAGTCCATGGTTTTATTTTTGAATTGTGACTAAGAAATCATTGGATTGACTGGTTTGATTTTTGAAGGTTGTGATGTATCGATCGATATAGAGTAATTTCAGTGGCTGTGATTTAAAAATCTGTTGTACTTCAAGGTCTGAAAATCCATGAAGTTTCAATAAGTTCTCACTTTTAACTCTAAAATCTTGATCGCTAGCAAATAAGAAAAGACCTTTTCCTCCTTTTTTTAGAACTCGAATAATCTCAGACATACTATTTTGAACAATCTCAAATCCTGCGGCCTCAAATACACTACAGGAAATAACAATATCAAAGTAATCCTCCTGAATTGGAATATGGTCTAATCCACCTTGCCAAACTGTTGCAGTTAAGTTTTTCTTCTTTAACCGATGTAAAGTATTTTGTATTCCAACGGAGGAAATATCGCAGGCATAGGTCTCAAAGTTTTCGCCAGCCAGAAATTCTGTATGAACTCCACTACCACAGCCCAAATCTAAAACCCGAGTGACTGAACGATCGGCTTTCGGGATCGATCGAAACATGAACTGAATAATCTTCTCATGGGGATATTTTGGGCCTCCAGATTGGTTCCACATATCCCATTTTTTAGACAGATTCCAATTAATTTGAAGCGTTTGTTCGGAAAGGAGATATGAGAGGACTCGATCGATTCCATAGGCGTCAATTTGAGTTTCAGATTGAAGATCTAAATGGGGTAAATTACTTAGAAAATTCTTTACTTTTGCGATAAGCTGAGTCTCATTGAGTTCATCAGCATGACCGGCATACTGATGAATCTTAAGGCGAGCCATTTCTGCTGCAACTTTAGCTTGAGCATCAACGACAGCAACAATCAAAGATGGAAGTCCAATATAGGCGAGTTCATAAGTCGTCAATCCCCCTGCACTAATTGCACAATCTGCCCATTGAAATTGCGTCGTCATTTCAGTTATTCCCGTTAAAACTTCCACAGAAAACGGTAGTTCTTCAATCAATTTTGCCAAAGATTCTTGTCTTGAAAAACTTTGACCTAGTAAAGCTCTCACTTCCAGATTTTGATATTTAGAAGATAAGGCGTTTAAGCTCCATAAAACTCGCTCCGTTAAACTCAATGGATCACTGCCACCAAAGGTTAGGAGAATTTTTTGAGGGATATTCTGGGAAGGTAAAGACTTTTGATGTTGGGGACCGATCGATCGGAACTCATCACGCAAAATCAAATAATGTGGCCCTAGCAAGCATTGGCAGGACTTGGGAACAAGCCCAGTATATCGACTTGCGTAGTTTGGATGTAGATTTTGATCTAGCAGTAAATCACATTCATGAATTCGATCGGCTAAGTCATCTATCACCATAATTTTACTGACAACTGATCGTACTTCTTTTTGCCAATCTTGCCCAATTTGATAGTGATCGATGATGAGCCAATCGGGGAAAAGTTTTTGGCTTTCCAGTTTTTTGATTGTCAGTTGGGCATCTCGATTACCATCCCATTCGTCACCTGTTTCTAGAATGATGGTTTCAAAACCCCGACCGTGCAGAATAGAAATCCAATCGCCGAGAAGCGATCGGCATATGAAGATAACCCGGACAGAATACT
>JANMIS010000568.1:0-6302 GCA_031375925.1 Synechococcales cyanobacterium OTE_70_concoct_197_sub | reverse complement strand
AATTGCTGCTGCTAACACAAACTTGTCTCTGAAGTAAACGACTCGATCGTCTGATCGTACCAAATCCACCGTACGACTGCTATATTGATCGGACGGCCAAAGGCTGCAAATTGACTCAAAATCTGGGACGTTGAGTGCTTGTCGTTGATTGGCGTTTAGCGAATTCCTCAATTCCCCATTCTCAATTCCCCATTTTCTGTTCCGAATCTTAGTGGTGTCCGAACAAGTAATGCCCTGGATGCCAACTGTGATGGGAATACGTTGGGCGAACGTAATAGTTGTTGGAATAGAACGACGAAACCTGAGGAACGCCTGCCTGCGGGTAGGCGTAGTTGCTGCTGTACTGCTGGGGAATCGAGTTATTGAAGCCGTAAGCTGAAATGCCATTACCATAGCCTTGAACATAGCTTTGCGGCAGCAAGACCTGATGATCACCATGCCAGTGATGTCCGCCGTAGCTTTGGCCATAGCCGCCGTACGAAGGATATTGAGCTTTCGCGTCAGTCGTGGAGAACAACAACACCAAACCAAAGACCGCCAAACCGTAGAGTGTTTTCATTCGATTGCTCCTCAAAGCACCACCAAGGGATGTTGGAAGCAAGAAATCGCTTCCAGTGCTTAGCATCAGTCGCAAGAGGCGTACCAATCGTCGATGAACCAGAAATTTGTTGAAAAGCAAGTGTTTTGGCTCAATCGTAGCCGATTGCCAACTCTCTGCAATCACGGTCGTCATCACTTTGACATTGATGTCGTCAAGTTGACAGTTGAAGGTTTAGAGCTGAGACGCGTCCTTGCCCTCAACCTTCAACGCTCAACCTTCAACTACTTCTGTCCGAACGTCAATCCGCGAAGCGAATCACTGCCGCTTCGATCGATAACCGCGTCCAAAGATCCTGAGAGAACGAAGCCATCAACTTTGGCTCGCGCCGAAGCAAGTTGCGATTGAGCATTCACATACTGAAGATTCGTTTCGAAGTACGTTCGCCGCGCAACCAACAATTGGATGAAATCCATCTCGCCGGCTTTGTAAGCCGTTTCCGCGAGCGTCAAAGCCTCTTTGGCACCGGGTAGAATGTCCGCTCCATAAACATTTACCGCTTCCAACGATGTCTCGAAATCGCTTGAAACGATGGCGAGCCTAGCTCGAATCGCATTCTCGATCCGTTTGGCTTCCATCACAGCTCGGCAGTATTCTGCCCTTGCGGCTGCGATATTCCCTTGATTCTTATTAAAGACTGGAATCGGTAAGCCAACTTGCAAGTTCATCATGCCCGAGTCCGTGCCATTATCGTACCCTGCACCAAACTGAGTCGTAACATTGGGCACCGCTTGAACTCCATGTCGAGCGAGTTCCGCCCGTGCTTGGCTGATCCTAGCCTGGGACGCTGCGTACTCTGGGCTGGAAGCAACTATGGTCGATGCCACACTATCCCAGCTCATCGTTTCGGACGTCAATGGAAATTCGGTGACCAGTGGCATTGGCGTGAGTCCTTGCATACCGGCAGTTGCCGCGATTTCCCGCCAGGCTGCGTCGTAGCGAGCTTGGGTTTGTCGATATGCAAGATCAATCTCATTACGTTGGACTTTGGTTTGCAAAACATCAATCTTCGACCCTTCGGCCGCTTTCAATCGCTGTTGAGCCAGCTCAAAACCCTTGTCCATCAAGGCGCGAAATTCCTTGATTAAGTCAAGCTGTTTTTGATAACCAAGGGCCTGATAGTAAAGAGTCTGGATATCGGTCGACACTCGCAGCTTTTGAGCTTCCAGTTCTTGCAATTGAGCTCGCAACGCTTCGTTTTGAACGCGACGATTGAGCTCGAGTTTTCCAGCAGTTACGAATTCTTGCTCAGCAAATATGGTATGTTGGTCTGTCCCACGATCAGCAAGCTGTTGTCCCTGGTAGCCGACCGTAGGGTTCGCGTAAAGGCCGACCTGTGTTCGATATCCAGCCGCCTTTTGAGTCGTAGCCGCAAGCTCTTTCACGGCGGGATTGTTATCGAGCGCAAGAGTCACTAACTGCTCTAACGTCATGCCATTTGATGTAGGCAACGGCGGCTCGATCGGCGTGTTTTGTGGAATCGTATCCACGGCTGCGACCACTGCGTTGCCTTCGCCCGAAGCGTTATCGTCCAACAACCCACTGGCTGGTATCACCACCGGTTCTGCCAAAGGCGATAGGTCACTTCTCGATATCGCCGTTTGGGTTTCTGCCGGCGTGACATGCGAGGCATGTGTGGATCGTCGATCCATTGATCGACGATGGTTATCTGACGCGCATCCGCCGCAGCCGGCCAACAAGGCGGCTGCTAAATAAAAGAGGTTGTTTTTCATTTTGTCCACATCCAGCCAACATCAAGACAATCGCTCACACCATAAAACGTTGATACAGTGAGGCTCCGCTCAAATGCGCAGATGAAAGACCTGATGCGAGTCTGAAGGCGGGCTGTTTGCGGATTCCACAAGTCTGCAACCGAAAGCTACTGCTTCGAAGCTCAGTACGCCTGAGAACGCACTGAATTCTTCGGGCTGACGTTGGACCTCAACGGCAGGATTCAAAATAATCCCCATGCTCTTCATGATGCATGATGGGCAATTGGAATCATCATATGGAATTTGGATAGGCGATCCGTAATCATCGCCAGTCTCATCCATTGCACCAACAACGCCGCAGCAATCGCAATAGGTGTCTTCCACGCGATCGCTCGCCGCCAGCCGCGTGACCAAGCAAGACAAACAAACGTCCTGGGGCGCAATAAAGCATATCAGCATCCAAGCTGTAAGCCATCGCGATAATCCCAGTGACCGATAAAACACGCCAGCATTCCTTTGCTAGGTAGGAAGTCTTTTGTCCCTCTGGTGCGAGAAACATTTCTCTCATCTTCTTCGGCATGCCCGAAGTCAGTCATCAGTTTGGAACATCTCTTTGATTCTAAAATTCTTTGCTGTTTGTGCTCATCTTACCAGGCTTTCCTAATTTCACTCGCAGATCGCTATTGCGATTCTACTTGCCAATCAGCAACACTGGCTGGTGAGGGCATGTGTGGCGAGCGTTCGATGAGCGCCTTTTTCGTCGGCGCAGCACCACTGGTCGCCACCCAACGGTTGACGGGCGGATCTCGACCATACGAAACAGGACACTCAGCCAATTGGCATCCGCTTCGAAATAAATAACGGCGTCAGCGGCCACGCATTTATGTCTGCTCGACCGTTCATAACGGCGGCGAAGATGACGGACGAAACATGGAAAAAAACAGGATAGTATGCTGTCTCTGCGTTTGGGCCACTCTCTCGCGTCAACGACGATGCGCACGATACATCGCAAATCGGCCTTGATTGAGCCATTGTGTTTCAATCCGCTTCAGCGATTCAACAAACCGATACCGGAAAAAAAGGTTGGAGCGTTATCTCGCAATCTACGTCGACGTCCCATGGATTTGCATTTCAGTATCTTTGGTAGCATTACGCTTTGAGTAATCGCAGCCCGTTGGCGACAACCAACAGTGATGCACCCGTATCGGCGGCAATAGCTCCCCACAGCGACGATGTTCCCATCAATGTGAGCGCAACAAATATTGCTTTGACGGCAAGGGAAAAAATGATGTTCTGACGGATGATTTGCATCGTTCGTTTGGAATGACCAATCAGCCATGGCACCTTGGCCAGTTCATCCGACATCAAGGCGATATCGGCGGTCTCGATCGCCGCGTCGCTACCGACGGCACCCATCGCAATTCCTAGTGAAGCTCTCGCCAATGCTGGTGCGTCGTTCACGCCGTCTCCGATCATGGCGACCTGTCCATATCGCGAGACCAAATCGGCGACTGCGTTTACCTTGTCTTCCGGTAGCAATTCAGCTTTAACTTCGTCGATGCCGACTGCTTTTGAGACCACTTGCGCTGTCCCCGCATTGTCGCCCGTCAGCATTACGACCTTTTCAATCCCGAGCCGGTGAAGTTCCTTGATGGCTTCGACACTTTCCTCGCGAATTGCATCACCCAACGCAATGAACCCGCAAACATGCTCGTCATTGCCTACCACGACGATCGAGCGACCGGCGTTTTGCAAAGCTTCCAACCGATTGTGAACCTCGGGCGTTTCTTGACCGCGCTCTTCAAGATAGCGATGCGAACCTAGCCAATAGGCTTTGCCATCGATGGTGCCTCGTGCCCCCTTGCCTTGAATGATCTCAAACTGTTCAGGCAACGGAAGCGCGAGCCCTCGCTTCGAGATTTCGGCGAGGATCGCTTGGGCAAGAGGATGCGAGCTGCTTTGCTCAAGAGCACCCGCCCGTATAAGCAGTTCGGTTTCGTCATGTCCGTTCATCGGGACGATTTCTACGACCGTTGGTTTGCCTTGCGTAATGGTTCCAGTTTTATCGAGTGCAATCGCTTTCAACCGCGACGGGATTTCCACATACAACCCTCCCTTGATGAGCACACCGTGTTTTGCAGCCGAAGCAAGCGCCGCGACGATACTGACCGGCGTAGAGATCACCAGCGCACACGGGCAAGCGATTACCAACAACACCAGGGATCGATAAAACCAATCCGACCACCAGCCGCCAAAAAATGTTGGCGGAATGACAAAGATCAACAGCGCCGCGATCATAACGGCCGGTGTGTAGATCGCGGCGAACTTCTCGACCCACATCTCCGAAGGAGCACGTTTTGACTGGGCATCGCCGACCATGTTGATGATCTGAGCCAGCATCGTATCTTCGGCTAGTTTGGTCGTTTGCACTTCGAGCAATCCATCACCATTGACCGTTCCCGCAAAGACCATGTCGCCCAGCTTCTTTTCGACAGGCACGCTTTCGCCGGTGATCGATGCTTGGTTGATACTGCTTGCACCCGATACGACTTTACCATCCAGCGGCAATTTATCGCCGGGGCGAATGACGACGATGGAACCCACTTCGACTTCGGTGGGGGCTACTTCTTTCGATCGACCATCCGGTAGCTTGACATTGGCCATCGGCGGACTGAGGTCCATCAGCTTGCTAATGGCATTGCGAGCACGCCCAACGCTCCATGATTCCAGCAGTAACGACAGAGAGAACAGAAAGGCGACCGTAGCTCCTTCGGACCATTCACCGATCGCCGCCGCACCGATGACAGCAACCGTCATTAGAAGATTCATGTCCGGTCGTTGAGATACCAAAGACTGCCATGCTTTAGGAAAGACCATACCGCAGCCAGCCAAGATCCCAACCGCATAAAAGGCGTTTGCGAACCATAACAAAGCAAGGTTTGTAGTCCCGCTTCCAAGCCACTCGATCAGAAATCCAATCAGTCCAGCCAGTCCACTCGCAAACGTTAAAAGCGTTCGTTGATTCCTAGTCCAATACGAATCGACTGTCGTCTCAGACTTTGCTGACCAGCGTACTGCCTTTAGCCCACTTCTCGCGATCGCCTCCACGATCTCACGTTGTCCAATCTTTGAATCATTCGTCGTTACCGTAAGCTTTGCATTGAGCAAGTCGAAAGCTATCGATTCTTCTCCAACCAGTGGAACAAGTTCACGCTTCAAAAGCGCAACTTCTTCAGCGCAGTCCATTCCCTTAATATAATATTGCAGTTTCATAAAGTATGCTTCTCTTGTTGATTTGTCCACAATGTCGGCATCATCTCTCGATGCCTATACCATCGTCAACGATCTTTGCAGCCTCCAAGGCATCGAGAAGGATGCTTGAGGATTGAGTACCAATGAGTCGTTTCACTTCGATCCCTCGACTAAAAATCAATACCGTTGGATAGTGGTTGACCTGATACTTCTCCTTGATGAATGGGTTTTGATCGACGTTCAATTCAGCAACAATTACTTTACCCGTCAATTGCTGGGCAAGCTCTTGAATCGTAGGTTTCATTCGAATGCATGGCCTACACCATGGTGCCCACATGTCGACCAACACAAGTTGATCACCTCCTCTGATCGTGTCTTGAAACGTCCGGTCGGTGAGTTGAAGAGGTTCGACGCGAGGTGAAGAATCTTGTTCGGTGTATAACTTTTCCTGACGATTCACACATCCAAACTGGCAAAGCGATAACGTTATAGCCAAAACGGTTTGAGGAAATGCAAATCGCGAGAAGTTTCTTTGCACAGTTAGGATTCTCAAAATGTAAGCACTCCGAACGGACGCACTCGTACACCCTTCACCCTGTGAAGCACAGGACGAAGGATGCACGCAGTGACAACCACTATTTCTTTGGTTTTGATGTGAAAGTTCCACCAGGGCCAGTCAGTTTCACGGGCTCCTTGCCTGCTTTCTCGATCGCTTCCCATAGCTGTAGCGGCGACAATCC
>JANMIS010000483.1:0-5782 GCA_031375925.1 Synechococcales cyanobacterium OTE_70_concoct_197_sub | reverse complement strand
AGGCCCTCAACTCCGGGGCTTCTGTTTCTCTTGTCGAAGACATTCAACTTGAATTCATCACCGAATACGCCTTCCCTGCCATTCAAGCCAACGCCCTCTACGAAAATCGCTACCCACTCTCCACCGCCCTCGCCCGCCCACTGATTGCCAAGATCCTTGTACAAGCCGCCGAAAAATATGGCGCAGATGCCGTGGCCCACGGCTGTACCGGAAAAGGGAACGACCAAGTGCGCTTCGATGTGGCGATCGCAGCCCTAAATCCAAAGCTCAAAGTCCTCGCACCCGCCCGAGAATGGGCCATGAGCCGCGAAGAAACGATCGCCTACGGGGAAAAATTTGGCATTCCATCCCCCGTGAAAAAGTCCTCGCCCTACAGCGTAGATTTAAACCTTTTGGGTCGCAGCGTTGAAGCAGGGCCACTAGAAGACCCCTACTACGAACCCACCGAAGAAGTCTACGCCCTAACCAAGAGCATTCAAGACGCACCCAATGAACCCGAATACGTCGAAATTGGTTTTGAAAAAGGAATTCCTGTGTCGGTAGATGGCAAAGCTTTTGATCCGGTTCAACTGTTTGTTCATCTCAATCAGCGCGTCGGCAACCACGGCATCGGACGCATCGACATGATTGAGAATCGCTTGGTCGGTATCAAATCTCGCGAAATCTACGAGACTCCGGCCCTAATTATGCTAATCCACGCCCACCGTGACCTCGAAAGCCTCACCCTCGCCAAAGATGTCACCGTCTACAAGCGCGGCATCGAAGAAACCTATGGCCAAATGGTTTACAACGGTCTTTGGTACAGCCCCCTTCGCGAAGCCCTCGACGCATTTGTGAGCAAAACCCAAGAGCGTGTCTCTGGCACCGTGCGCGTCAAGCTCTTCAAGGGCAACGCCACAGTAGTCGGACGCAAATCCGCCAACTCTCTCTACGCTGAAGACCTCGCCACCTACGGGTCTGGCGATGCTTTCGACCACAAAGCCGCAGAAGGCTTCATCTACGTCTGGGGATTGCCCACTCGCGTCTGGTCACAGCTTACACGTGGCTAAGGTCTAACAGTCGATTAGCTTTAATTGATTAGCTTTAATAGAGCTAAAAAATAGGTCTAAAAAATAGAGCTAAAAACTCAACTTTGTCCCCATTGACAGGCTTCTCGGAAGAGCTGTGTCAATGGGGACACTTATGTCAGGAGAGGGATTTCGATTTTGTGGGCTTCTCAGTATTATATAGAGAACATTTATGCACAGTAATCTAACTCACTACATCTTTGGGTTTAGGCGCTAATTCAGTTCAGTAATCTATTTAGCGAACATCATCGCTCACAGGGTGAGGATACCGTCTTCGTTATGGTTAAACCGGAATCGCAAAATCGACCCTCTAACGCTCGATCGAACCGACCTGAACGACGACGAAGCGTAAGCGCTGAACCTCATGTGATTGAAACAATTAGTTCTCCTGAGCTTGTCGTCGTGAAGTATCAAGCCACTCAAAAATCGCCGACGCCAGAAGAGATTGAGAATGATTTTTTGAATTGTTATGCCAATTTTGTCGGATCAAGTCTCAACGAAAAAACTATTTGGAAATCTGAAAATTTTAATCAAAGCAAAGTGAATGGTGTGTCCGATCGCACCCTGAACTCCATGGATATTTAGATTTATTAATCTTTATGCACGATCGGAACGTCATCAATTCCTCACTCGAATGCGCTGAAAATACAAATAATCTATCCAATGGCCTATCTCAAAACACCGGATCTTAAATCAAGCGCCCTCAGAGAGACAGATGACCTCAATGTTTTGATTGACTAACATCAAGCTATCAACTTAATAACTAATCCACGTTTCTCTAGTGCTTCAATTTCCAGGATTTTAATCTAGGCAATTAAATCCCTGAATTCAGACTTTCAAGTTTAGACCTAATGAACTAGGCGTTTAATTAAGCAATTCAAGCATCATAAATTTGACCGCCATCTTAACAATTAATTAATCATTAAACGTCATGGTAGACAGTCCCTCCTCCCAACTTCTTCCCAATTTTGTCGAAGAAATTGACCTGCAAAAATACGGTCTAATTCTCAAGCGACGGTGGCGGCTAATTAGCTTAATTGCCATTACTGGAGCGGTTTTGTCAGGACTCAATGCCCTACGTCAGGTAAAAACCTACCAGGCTAGCGGTCAACTTCTCATCCGATCGGACCAGACCTCCCAACTGACAGGCATTGACGGACGATCGGGTGAAGTCAAAGCCCTCACTGCGAAAAGCGATCCGCTCACCACCGAAGCCGAAATTATTAAGTCTAATCGCGTTCTTGAAGCCGTTGCATCATCGCTAAAGGAGAAGAAAAGCAAAGGGGCGATCGAAGCAACTTCAGATGAAAAAATCACCAAACTCCATCACAATCTCAATACCAAAGAACTATCTAAAGGACTCAGTATCAAAGCCGTCGTTGGCACCGATATTCTTCAAATCAACTACCAATCCACCAGTCCAGAATTCTCCGCTTCCGTCGTTAATCAAGTCATGGAGGACTACATTCGCAACAACATTGAAGTCAACCGATCGCAGGCCATCAACGCTAAACAATTCATCCTCGCCCAGCTTCCCGACACCGAAGCCGCCGTCCGCAAAGCTGAAAATGCCCTGCGACGATTTCGCGAAACCCACAGCATTGTTTCCCTCACCCAAGAAGCCGAAGAGTCCGTCCGTACCCTTTCCTCACTCGACCAAAACATTAACAGCGCCCGATCGGCCCTTGCCCAGTCTGAAGCCAGGGTCGCCGCACTGCGATCGCAAGTCGGCATGGACACCCGAACAGCCCTCACGATTAATGCCCTCAACCAGTCCCCCACCATTCAAAAGTCCTTTGCAGACTGGCGTGCCGCCCAAGCAGAACTCGCTAAGCAAAGCACTGTTTATAAAGATGGCACTCCCGAAATCAAACTGCTTCAAGACCAAGAACAAGCGGTGAAAGACGCTCTCGCCCGCCAAATTCGAGAGGTTTCGGGTAGCGGTGACATCACGATCGACGCGCTGCAACTCAGCAAAACGCAACAGGATCTCGCAGGCGACCTGGCCAAAGCCGAAGTCGATCGGGCCACCACTAGCCAGGGCATCAGTTCCCTTATGGAATCTCGATCGGCGGCCATGAAACGATCAAGCACCGTCCCCGCTCTTGAAACCGCCCAGCGCGAACTCCAGCGCCAAGTCGATGCCGCCCAAACCACCTACAAAACCCTCCTAACCAAGCTCCAAGAAGTCCAAGTTGCCGAAAACCAAACGATCGGCAATGCCCGCATCATCTCCACCGCCGAGGCTCCCGAAAAACCAAACTCAGCGTCCTTAATGCTCTTACTCTTGACAGGCGGCATCGCAGGCATTCTGCTAGGCATCGCCTCCGCCTTCGCCGTGGATTATTTAGATAAAGGCATCCGCACCATCAAAGAAGTTAAAAAGCTGCTTCCTTACACCGTCCTTGGCATCATTCCCACCATTCAAAGCGACAACCGTGAATACAATGGCCAACCGCAACTCATCAATCCAGCCCATGCCCACTTCGGCGCACAGGAAGCCTACCAGATGCTCCAGGCCAATCTCCGATTCCTACCCTCGGACCAATCCATCCAGAGCATCGTCGTCACCAGTGCCATGGACCAAGAAGGTAAGTCCACGATCGCCGCTAACCTCGCCCTTGCTCTCGCCCAGGGTCAACGTCGAGTCTTGTTAGTTGATGCAGACCTGCGAACGCCTAGTCAGCATCACGTCTGGGATATCAATAACATTGTTGGCCTCAGTAACCTCATCGTCGAGCAAGTTCAAATGAACGATGCCATCCAGACCGTCACCCACAATCTCCACGTCCTCACCGCTGGAAGCACTCCGCCAAATCCTTTAGCATTGCTGGATTCCAGCGTTATGAAGCGATTGATTGAACAGTTTACCGATCGCTACGATTTTGTCGTCTTTGATGCGCCGACCTTACTGGGAACCGCCGATAGCACCGTCCTCAACCGCATGACTGACGGTAGCCTCATGGTGGTTCGCATGGGCCGAGTCAATGCCCCCTGCCTCAGAGTCGCAAAACAACTTCTCCAACAGTCTAGCCAGCGCGTTCTCGGTATGGTCATCAATGGGGTCAATGTTTACGGCAGCAATGGCGATCACGAACTCGATAGCTACCTCTACAACCGCACTCCCAAAGCCCTATCCATCCTTTCCCAACTTCCATTTCCATCGAAATAAATCTCCCAATTCTCCGGTAACATCCCGTGCTCATCGGCAAACTAAAATCTCGTTTTTCAAATCAATTACTCCAAGGTGTAAGTTGGCTGGCCCTGGGTGAAATTCTGCACCGCATGATGCGCCTCGCCACGATCGTCATCTTAGCAAGGCTACTCAGCGCCTACGACTACGGCCTTATTGCGATCGTCTTTCTCACCATTGAATTTGCTAATACATTCACACTTCAGGGCGGCATTACTAAAAAAATAATCTACGCTAGCGATGCAGAACTCAATCATCTGGCCAATACTTCCTATTGGATGAATTGGATTATTCACGTTGTTATTTTTATTTTGCAATGTGTCGCATCTCTAGGAATTGGCTGGTTTTATCATGACAGCAATGTAATATTGCCGATTTGTTGTGTGGCGGCGACCTATTTGATATTGCCGATTTTTGCGGTGCAGGGTGCGTTAATTCAGCGAGAAAATCGGATTAAAGTAGTGGCCCTAGCGGGATTGACAAATTCAGTCTTGACCAACGTTATGACGATCGGATTCGCCTTAATGGGGTTAGGAATTTGGAGTGTGGTGTTGGCCCATGTTCTGTCTCATGTTAGTTGGCTGACGATTTATCTAATGAATCATTCTTGGCGACCTGAGGGAAAATTCACGCTGGAGGGCGGTGGTGATATTTTGCGCTTTGCAAAGGATCCGATCGGTGTGGAACTATTAGAAAAACTCCGATCGAACCTCGACTATCTTTTAATTGGTCGATTTATTGGCGTTGAAGCCTTAGGGATTTATTATTTTGCTTTTAATGCTGGATTGGGCATTAGTCTTAGCATTGTTAGTATGTTTTCCACAACGCTGTTACCTTATTTTTGCGAAGCACGGACCGATCGGCAAAAACTAAAACAGCGATACTTGCATGGTTTAAAAATGATCGCTTGCGTTGCATTCCCATTAGTGATCACTCAAAGCCTCTTAGCACCTTTCTATGTTCCGATGATCTTTGGACAAAAATGGGTTATGGCCGTCCCAATCCTGATCATTGTTTGCCTGTCTGGCATTCCAAGACCCTTTGCTAGTGCCAGTGAGCAGCTTTTACTCAGTCTCGATCGTGGCCCGACAAGTTTGAAATGGAACCTGATTTTCACTGCTATTCTCACTGTAGCCCTTTGCGTCGCCGTGCAATGGAACACCTACAGCGTTGCGATCGCCGTTCTAATCACTCATTTAATTGCACTACCCTTATTTACCCTTTGGGTTGCCCGGTCCAGTTTTCCTTTGGAACTAAAGCATTCATGATTAACAGCACTCCAAACCCTCTTATCTCCGTTATCATTCCCAGCTACAACAGCGCCCATCTCCTCCCCGAAACGATCGCCTCTGTTCAAGCCCAAACCTACAGACATTGGGAATTATTAATTATTAACGACGGCTCCACCGACGACACCGATCGCATCGTTGCCCAATACTTACAACAACATCCCGACGATCGCATTCAATTCATTTCAAAATCCAACAGCGGTGTTTCTAATACCCGAAACTTTGGTGCAAAT
>JANMIS010000540.1:0-5195 GCA_031375925.1 Synechococcales cyanobacterium OTE_70_concoct_197_sub | reverse complement strand
ATCTAAACAATGACGTGGGCGCATTGCCAATAGCCACCACCGCCCCTTCCAAATGCGGTAACCAAAGCTCCATTGCAGCAGCCGATCGGGTATTGCCTAATTGTTTGGCAAGTTCCGGCGTTCGTTCATCCCGCAACGTGCAAATCACGTCATTGTTTACGCTTAAGCGACTGCGCGTGACACCATGAGCCACCATATGAGCATCACACAAAATCGGCGCACCTTTTGAGAGGGCTGACCTGCCAATGGTTCCAGCATAGGGCGAAGCTTCAATATCAGAGACGATTTCTGGAATGCCACAGGAATGAATCAAACGCACCACCAGCTTTTCCAGATCGTCGGGAACCTGAGATAAATCAGATTCCGATCGAATCATCGCGAATGATTTTTCATAAATGGCCGCGCCATCGCGAATGTAGTCAAGCATTGAATTGCAGGTAAATAATAAGTTTTTGGTCCGACAGATTTTAATAAATTTATTATCCGCTATTTAGTAGTTGGATTTGTTCAATCACCCGATCGATCGCCACTTCCGGTAAAAACTTCCGATCAGATAACCAATCCTCGTAATATTCTTCACCCTCAATCTCGCAGCCCACCAAGTTAATATCGCTACCACGAGGCATTGCACAGAGTTTTTCGCAGCCACTGATTTGAATGCTGGGAAACGATCGCATTTTAGCTCGATCATTTCTTTCTGCTAGTTTTGCAATCAATTGCTGGGCATGTTCTTGAGCGTGAGTTGCTGCCGACTGACAGCCAGACTTTCCGCTACAGGCAACGATTCCGCGCGCAGGATGATTGGCATTAGGATTAAGTGAGATTTGATCGAGTGCTATTTTTAAATGGGGGAGGTCCGATCGAAGAATGTTTGGAATGATAAAAGTTTGCCAAGGTGTGAGTCGAATTTGATTGAGATTAAATTGATTTAGAATTGGAATCAAGCTTTGAGTTTGCATCAAGCTGATTTTTCCCAAAGGGCAAATGATTTCGATCGCAATCCGATTCATTTCAGATTGCAAATGCAGCAAGTCATTGTCCAAAACAGAATTGCGAATTCCCGTAGGGGCATAGCTCGCCGTGCCCTCCGCCAGAATTTTCGCCCCATCCCCCAACCCTTCAAAAAACCGTCCCTTCCCTACCAAATCTACAACATCCCGCAATCTAGGCTTCCGACTCCGCCGATGTTTGTGAGAATTCTTAAATTCCGCAAATTGATTTGAATATTGATCCAAATAACCTAAATACCGATCGACCACCCGTTTCACCAAACTCACCGCATCCCCCACCAACCCTGTATCCCACTCTTCATCTCCCAAATTCAAAACTAATCCATATCCCGAGGAGTTTGCAATTAACCAGATATCATTCGCCCGATCGCGCACCGAAACTTGCTCTCCGCCATCCAAACCAATGCTAAATTTCGCACTTAACTGCGCCAAACTCGGCGTTTCACAAATATACTTCTCCAACTCAAACAAGGCAGGCATCACATCAAATGCACCAGATTCCAAGCCCGCCATGGGACTCGCCATAATATTTCGCAAATGATCGATCGCCGGATTTTTCGCTGCTAATCCCGCACATTGCAAAGCCTCTAAATCAGCAGGATTGAGATTCCCAGCCGATCGCAACTGTACATTGGCTCGATTAGTAATCAGCAAACTCGAACAATTCGATCGCCCCATCACCTGAATTAAAACCGCCAATTGCTCAACCGAAACCTGGCCACCCGGAATCCGAATTCGAGTCAATATTCCATCAGATGCGATCGTCGGACAATATAGCCCTGGACAACTCACGGGTTCAGAAATTTCACGCTCAGAATCAACAACACTTTCAGCAATCACAACATTAGCTCCTTTCCCGTGGACCGCAGGAAATGGTAAACCCTACAAAACAATGCTAAAAACGGGCATTCTGACTCACAAAGAATTGACAGCAATCCTTGTATTACAGTTGCGGCACAGCCCCGGAATCTCACCGGACTTTCCCACATTTTCAGTCCCCAAAGCGTACCATAGACCGCGTAACCCTAGAGAACTCACCGATCGCCCACTATGCAAAATCCCTGGCTCACCGTCATCGGCATTGGCGAAGATGGATTTGACGCGCTTAATTCAACCGCCCACCAAGCCCTCCACACAGCCCAGATCATCTACGGCGGCGATCGACACCTCGCATTCCTCCCCAGCACGATCAAAGCCCAAACCCACCGCTGGCGATCGCCCATTCAAAACTCAATAGACGAACTCCTCACCCACAAGAACAAACCCGTCTGCGTCCTAGCCAGCGGAGATCCCCTCTGTCACGGAATCGGCAACACCCTACTGCGCCAAATCCCCTTCGCAGAAATGCAAATCCTCCCACACCTCTCAGCCTTCACCCTAGCCGCCTCCCGATTGGGCTGGTCCACAGCAGACATTGAAACCTTGAGCCTCTGCGCCCGCGACATTCACCATCTCCGTCCCAAACTCTACCCCAACGCAAAACTTCTCATCCTCAGCAGCGACAAAACCACCCCAAACCTCGTCTGCGCCCAACTCACCGCATGGGGCTACGGCGAAACCATTGTCCAAATTTTTGAACACCTCGGCGGACCTCAAGAAAACCAATTCCTAGGCTTAGCCAAAACCGGATTCCCAAACCCCATCGCCAATCTCAACACGATCGCCCTGCACTGTCCCGACTTACAAACGCTACAAAACTGGCAAACGCTACAAACCGTCCAATTCCCCATTCTCAATTCTCAATTCTCAATTCCAGACTCAACTTACCAACACGACGGCCAACTCACCAAACAAGAAATCCGCAAGCTCACCCTCGATGCACTCGCCCCGTTCCCTGGCCAACATCTGTGGGATATCGGCGCAGGCTGCGGCTCCATTGCGATCGAATGGATGCGGACCCATCCCCGATGCACCGCTCTTGCTGTGGAATCTCGAAGTGATCGCATCACCAACATCCGCTACAATGCCAAAAACTTAGGCGTTCCCAACCTTCAGATTCTCCAAGGTCAAGCCCCAGAAATCCTCGATCTAACGCTCGACCCAAAACCCGACAGTATCTTCATCGGCGGCGGCATCACCCGATCGCATGTCTTTGAAACCTGCTGGAACGCTCTCAAACCGGGCGGCAAGCTCGTCAGCAACGGTGTCACGTTAGAAACTGAAATGAAACTCTTTCAACTTCAACAACGCTACGGCGGCAGTCTCACCCGAATTCAAATTCAGCGCGCAGAACCGATCGGCACCTTTCTCGGCTGGAAATCCCTCTCCCCCATTACGCAATGGCAAGCCACCAAACCCGCAAGTGGTTAAACCCGGTCGCAAAATTGACCTGTGGCGATCGGAAATCTGTCCTGAGAGATGCATAATTCAGCGGATCCGTAAGAAATAATAGACATAACACTACGAGACACAATTATGCCATCCCCTACCCTTTCTATGGCGCTCACCTCTATGGCGCTCACCACAGGCATTGCGCTTGCCACCAGCCTTGCGATCGTCCCCATCGCCATCGCCCAAGCCAACTTTGAAGGCTTTACCCTGGGTGACAAAAAGACAGCTTCCGTGGGTGGCTCCACAGGTGGTAGCACCTCCATTCCCAGCATCACATCAGGCAGCGATCGCTCCGGCAACAAATGCCTCGGCTTTGGCGACAGCAATCCCGACCACATCATGACCCTATCCAAAGCCGTGAGCAAACTCAAGCTCCAAGTCAACAGCGGCGGACGGGACACCACGATCGTCATTCAAGGCCCAGGGGATGAACTGCGCTGCGGCGACGACACTGGAAGCAAAAAAGACGCTAGCTACTCAGGTCCCAACTGGAGTGCAGGCACCTACAAAATCTGGGTCGGGTCCATGGAATCCGGCGCGCGCGGCAACTATCGTCTCAACGCCCAAGCTGAGTAGGATCGTCATATTTGCGGCGTTAGCATTCATTAGGGTGAATCTCTAGGTTTATTGACTTGGCTTCTTTGTCAGGTCAAAACACAGTTCCTAGGCTACTTGCAACGATCGGGACAGATTCTCAAGCATGACTTGATAAGATCCCAAATCATGGTCCTTAAAAAATTCAAAATCCGGGTCCAAATACTCCTCCAGTTCCTCCTTAGCGTGACTCAAAAAGCGGTATTCACTGGGCATCGTGCGCTCCAACTGCCCTAACCTATCCAAGCGAAATTTTTGCCCCACATGACAATAGCCCAGCATTTTTAGCGGCAATCGAGCTACCCCATCTTCATCATTAATAAATCGAAAAGCCCGATCGAGCAATAAAGCATTAAATTCAGTCCGAAAAGCCCGATCGCCCACCCGGGGAGACCCATAGGTATAGAGAGCCGCAACCGCCTGGTTTGCCCTCACTAGCCGCAAACTCGCCATCGTCGCCAAAGCGCCTCCCAAACTATGTCCTGTCAAAAAAATGCGTTGGTTTTGCTTCCGAAACTGCAAAATGGTCACAAAGAGCGGTTCCCAGACGTGATCGATCGCCGTTTTAAAACCAAAATGAGCCTTCCCACCACATTCTGGAGTGAGATGTGCCTTCAGGTCCGTCATCCAGTCCTGCATCTTTCTCATCTCAGTGCCTCGAAAAGCGACGACGATCGATTGTTCGTTCGCTATCACGTAAGCCTGCGTCGTCTCGCAGTCAAAAAACTTAAACTGAGAAAACCCCCAAGACCAAACCTGTTTTGTGATCTCCTCGGGTGACTGGTAGCTGAGGCTTGCCGCCCGTATCAGAGCTTGGGCATTGGCGATACTATAGTCCACTGCATCCGGCTGAAACTGTTCCATAGCTGATCTGCATCCTACGTTCTCAAAAGTAATACACCCTTGATTGATAGAGTTCCCGCCTTTGGGATATGCGATCGATAGAACTTCAAAAAGTAGCTTTGTTGCTCACATTTACTTCAACATTTATTTCAACTGTTCCAGCGTCCCGACCACCTTCTGAACGCCATCAGCGCGGTTTTGGGCTTCGTATTGACGCTTAGCTTGTTGCAACGCTTGCTCAGCCTCTGTTTTTTGGTTTTGAGATTGGTAGGATTTTCCCAGCCAGTAGAAACCATCGCCATTATCGGGATCTAGACGGGTCACTTCCCGATAAGCCCGGACCGCGTTGCCATAGTCGCTCTGGGTATAATAAAAGTCAGCGATCGCCCGATGCGCCTCCACAAATTGACTATTGAG
>JANMIS010000522.1:0-1107 GCA_031375925.1 Synechococcales cyanobacterium OTE_70_concoct_197_sub | reverse complement strand
GAAAGGGAATACGATCGAAAAGATTCCATTTCCCTGACTTAATCGTGACTTGGGAAAGACTGAAATCAGCCGTAGTCCCATCAGCTAAGACAACCTTGGAAATTGTATTATCTTTAAATGAAATCTTAAAATTGTTGAGAGATGATGCCAACTCAGCAGGATCGATTTTAATATCTTTTCCAGCTAATAAAGGGCTAAGATCTTGTCCTGATAGATTTCTAAACTCAATTCCAAAAAGCTCAAATCGTTCGGCATCGGGAAGACTGGTGGAATACACTTGTTCCACGCCACTAGACGGTGACGTAAATAAAATCTCTCGCTTGCCCGAACTGAAGGGTACTTGACGCACAATACGGAAATCAAGTGGCAGTTCTAAAGAGGGCTTTCGGATACGAGGAATGGCTGTAATATTACCGCGAGGGGACAAGATTGATTCTGCTGAATAAGTACTCTTTGGAGCAACTGTTGCATTTGCAGAACTAGAATCCGTCAACCATCCATAACAAGCCGTAGAATTAAAACTCAGAACACCACACAGCAGAACCGCGATCGACCTTCGTAGGAAAACTGCATTAATGACAAAAAACGAAGTCAGTATCGCAATAATAATTAAACGAAACGATCGCATGATAGGAACCTGCTGGCGTGACGAGTCTCATTAAAATCTTCTTATAGGAGCGAAGTATAGTATGAGCCGTCAACCGTCAGCGTAATATTACATACCTTTTCGTTAAACTTTTGTAACGATCGATCGACCTTCACTTTCCGCAACCACAAGACCGATCGCCCTCCAACCGCAACTCCGCCAACATCACCGAAAGCACGATCGCCCTCGCCAAGCCTACCACTGACTTCCCGATCGCCCCACCTTTGCCAGATCCGCTAGAATCAGCTCAGTCACCTCAAGTTATCGTCCCATAGACCTATGAACTCTCTCAGCCAAACGATCGTCAACAAACTCCAAATTCTGCCACGCCAAAAGCAGCAGCAATTTCTAGATGGTCTCGAAGACGAAGACCTTCTCACCAACGTTAGCCCCGCCGAACTGCAAGCCCTTGCACAAATCGAGATCGCCCCTGCCGAACAAGCCAAACTCAGCGACCTCAT
>JANMIS010000432.1:0-2192 GCA_031375925.1 Synechococcales cyanobacterium OTE_70_concoct_197_sub | reverse complement strand
CTGGACTGGGGAAATCCCGTTGGACAGGAACAATGGTAGAAACAGTCTACAGTCCCGATCGTGGCCCTAGCCTTTCTAATCTGGCAGATGAGTTCTCTCTACGGCTTCACAACGATTTCTCCAATCGATGCAAACCACCCGCATCCGTCATATTCGCAAACCGCTGACTCGTCTTACTGCAAGTCACCTGATAACCCAAACGTTCAAACAAATGACGGGCACGATCGTTCGTATAGGCCAAATCCAGCGCCATTGTTTTACATCCCAACTCCCTCGCCCCAAACTCCGTATCTTGCAACAACGCAGTCCCTAATCCCCGATCGCGAAACTCCGGCGCAATACAAAGACTCAACAAAAAATAAGTATCCGCCGAAACATCCTGTTTAATCCGACTCAAATCCGCCAAATTCCCCAAAATCCGAGGCACCCGATGCAGCGGTAAAATATGCGCCATAATTCCCTGAACATTGGCCTCCGCTCGACGCTTCACCTCACTGGGATAGCCCAGCACAATGCCCGCCAGCCGATCGTCCACCTCCAACACCTGCGCAAACTCATGACTAAACGCATGACCCGGCTCCCGAAATGCCTGCCGCAAAATTTCCTGCGCTTTATCCGGCGTAGAAGCAAAAACGTAACTGAACAGTCCGGGTCCAGCAGAAAACATTAAATCCGCCCCCCAAATAACATCGCGGTCTTCAGCGGGACGAATCGTGAGACGATCGGTTGAGAATTGCAGCGTCATGTCGTTTATCGTAGCTTTAGGTTTTAATTGTACGCCCTTCCCTCGACGACCAACCGTAAACCAGCCTAGATTAAGATCCTATGTCTCAGCCCACCGAGCCAGTTACACCGGAACTTCCCGATCGTCTCATCAAGCACGAGGTGAAATATATTGACCATCGATCGGTCGATCGGGACGCGCTTACGCCCATGATGCGGCACTACGCCGATACCAAGGATCAGTATCCCCATGCGCTGTTGATGTATCGGGTGGGGGATTTTTTCGAGACTTTTTTCCAGGACGCAGTGACGATCGCCCGCGAACTCGAACTCGTCCTCACCAGCAAAGAAAGCGGTAAATTGGTCGGGCGCGTTCCCCTTGCAGGCATTCCCCATCACGCTGTCGATCGGTACTGCGCCCAACTTGTGGAAAAAGGATTCTCGGTTGCCATTTGCGATCAAGTTGAAGATCCAGCCCTGGCTCAGGGATTGGTTCGTAGAGAAGTCACCAGGGTCATGACTCCCGGAACGCTGCTTGAAGAAGGCATGTTGAATGCACGAAAAAACAATTTCCTGGCAGCAGTCGTCATTACTAACAATCATTGGGGCATTGCCTACGCCGACATTTCCACAGGCGAATTTTTCACAGCCCAGCACAGCGGACTCGACCACCTCACCCACGAAATCCAACGCCTCCAGCCCGCCGAAATTCTCTACCCCGCCAATGCTCCCGATCTCGTCGGCTTACTGCGTCCCGGTGAAAAATCAGAGCATCTGCCAAGCTGTCTACCGTCCCAGTTTTGCTATACCTTGCGGCCTCAAAGCGGCTTTGCCCAGGCTGAAGCCCGCAGTCGATTGATGAATCGCTTTAAGGTCCGATCGCTCGAAGGCTTAGGCTGTGCAGATCTTCCCCTCGCCACCCGTGCCGCAGGTGGGCTGTTGGAGTATTTGGAACGCACGTCCGAACGATCGTGGGAACAGGGAACCGATCGCAGTCCCATCACAACCCGCGTTCCGTTGCAATTGCTCTCAACCTACAGTTTGTCGGAATTTTTAGTTCTAGACGGCGCGACTAGACGCAACTTGGAAATTACCCAAACCCAGCGGGACGGCACTTACTACGGCTCATTGCTGTGGGCGATCGATCGGACCATTACGCCCATGGGTTCGCGGGCATTGCGTCGTTGGTTACAGCAGCCACTGCTCAGTGCGATCGGCATTCAAGCAAGACAGCAAACCCTGCGCGAACTCGTAGACGACGGTAGACTCCGCGAAGACTTACAAAAACTTCTGCGTCAAATTTACGATCTAGAACGACTCGCAGGACGGGCAGGTTCCGGCAGCGCGAGTCCCCGAGATTTGGTTGCCTTAGCTGATTCTTTAGAAAAGCTCCCGATTTTAGCGGCCTTAGTCGCAAATGCAAAATCGCCCTATCTTCAAGTTTTACAAAACGCGCAACCCGGACTTGA
>JANMIS010000407.1:0-14823 GCA_031375925.1 Synechococcales cyanobacterium OTE_70_concoct_197_sub | reverse complement strand
CCAGTACACCTCAGGGTCTAGACCTTGAGCACGAATTCGCGCTTCCAGCACATCAAGCCGCTCTTCTCGCTGCGAACCGCCAATGATTTCCCCAATCTTAGGCGCTAGGATATCCATTGCCGAAACGGTTTCCCCACCCTCATCTAAACGCATATAAAAGGCTTTAATGCCTACGGGATAGTTGGTGACGATGACGGGCTTTTTAAAATATTCTTCAGCTAGCCAGCGCTCATGTTCCGATTGCATATCAATGCCCCAGGCAACGGGATATTCAAATTTTTGGTCAGATTTTTCTAGAAGTCCGATCGCTTCAGTGTAGGTCACACGGGCAAATTCACTATTGATAATGTTATTCGCGGTGTCCAGCACACTATTATCAATGCGTTGATGGAAGAACTCCATATCTTCAGTGCAAGTTTCCATCACATGTTTAAACACATATTTAAGAAACGCCTCTGCGAGATCCATATCACCTTTGAGATCACAAAAAGCCATTTCCGGCTCCACCATCCAAAACTCAGCTAGATGTCGAGAAGTATTTGAATTCTCCGCGCGGAATGTGGGGCCGAAGGTGTAGACATCACTGAATGCCATAGCCATGATTTCAGCTTCGAGTTGGCCGCTAACGGTGAGATAGGTGGGTTTACCAAAAAAGTCTTGGCTATAGTCCATTTTTCCGTCTTTCATCGGCAGCTTGTTCAGGTCGCATCGAGTCACAGAGAACATTTCCCCTGCCCCTTCACAGTCACTGGCCGTTAAGATCGGCGTATGCACCCACAGGAAACTCCGCTCCTGAAAGAACTGATGCACTGCCGCCGCGCAGGCATTGCGAACCCGGAAGACTGCGCTGAGGGTGTTAGTGCGCGATCGTAGGTGTCCAATGTCTCGCAAAAACTCAAAGGAGTGTCGTTTTTTCTGAAGTGGATAAGTTTCAGGATCGGCTTCACCATGCACGATGAGACCGATCGCTTGCATTTCAATGCGTTGCCCTTTGCCGGGAGAGGGGACAAGTTTGCCTTCGATTTCGACGGAGGCACCTGTGTTGATGCGTTTGATGGATTCAGCGTAGCCTTCGATCGCATCACCTACAACCACCTGTAAGCCCGCCATGGAAGAGCCATCATTTACTTCAATAAAAGTGAACGTTTTTTGTTCACGTTTCGTCCGAACCCAACCTCGAATCGTGACGACAGTATCGGGTTCACCACTCCGCAGAACTTGAGAAACGCGAAAAACAGAGCTGGAAAAACTGGAGCTTTGAACAGAATTTTGTGTGGGCTGAGTCATGGGAAAAGACGCTGAACAGGGCAGATGGATTTAATCAATGTGAATGAGTGATTAAATTCATGCTCTAGTTTGGCATTTATTTTACCTAGGCTGCTCAATCTTGAGGGAGCTTTGGCTGTTGAGCGGTTGCTGCGATCGATCGTTCATGGCCCAAGTGGTCAAGCCCCAACCCAGTAAGAGGCCAAATCCCCCGAACCTAACAATCTGCCAAAAGTATTCCCGCAGTCCCAACCAAGAGACCAGACGGCTTTCTAGGCGCATTTCCACTTCATCAAGCTGATCGCTGAGCTGAGCCAGCTCGGCTTTGAGTTCGGCTTTTTGAGCCGGCTTTAATTTTAGCTGTTGCTGCTGAGCGACAATCTGGGACTGAATCTGATCACGGAGCGGTTCGTCAGACTGAATCTGCTGGTATCGATCGCGCAGATCACTCAGGAGTTGTTCTAAATCTTGAATCGCCGTTTCGATTTCATCGAGTTCAGGCGGGGAAGGCACAGCGTCAGAATGCATAATAAAAGAAGAATTTAGTGATGGTTTTAAACCTAATGATGCAATCTACCACCCCGGCAACGACGAAAGCGGTTGACGCTAATTTAGAAACCTTGGAACTCGCTCAAGCGCTAGCTCAAAGAATGGCGATCGGTCACAAAGACTGGCACCGCCTCCAAGCCAATCGTCCGGCTCGTGCCCAAGAGCAAGCGGCTGTAGCCCTAGTGTATTTGCTTAAAGGTGACAGCGAGCAGGCCTTAGCACATCTTCAGCAGGCAACAGCGTGGCTGGACCGATCGATCTCGGCTCCCCCTTGCCCGCACTAGACACTAGCGTAGAGTGCTCAGACGACCAAGGGCCTTTTGGCTGTTACGGGTTTGCTGCTTATGACACATCATGATGGAGGAGACGTTGGCAATGCGGGAAGAGTAGGCTCCGGGCGAACTATGGCCCGAAGTCGCGCCTGCCATGGGCTGACAAAGCAGGGTAAGCAGACAAGAGCAACCCGCTAGCAAGACAAAATCAAGCTGACGATGGTTAAAAGATGAAATTTTGTGAATCAACCGCTGGGTCATGAGCTGGTACATTTTTGGGGACTGTTTCTGGAGACAAGATACCCTAGTTTGGGTTAATTCGTTCACGAATGGAACGATCGCCTACTCTAAAATAAGGGTCAAACCCAGACAGAAAGGGTTATCCAGTCAAAGCTTAGGTTAACAGAGGCGATCGATCGCCGTGGCGAATCTGCTTACATAGACGAAGTTGAGTGCCACAAGGGTTCCACTGAACTTGGTCAAAAACCTGATGCAATATAAATAAGCCACGACCACATTCGCCATCATCGCAGAGGGTCTCTTGCAATCCAGTTTTACAAGTATCCGGGGGCGTAAACCCATCACCTTGATCACAAATGACCCATTCACACCGATCGTCACGATGAGAAAAAAGAACTGAAATAATTTTCCCAGGATCCAGTTTATTGCCATGTTTTGCAGCATTGACTAAGGCTTCTTGGAGACCCAAATGAACTTCAGCATGCCAATCAGACGGGATACAGTCTAACAAAACCTCCAGCACCGGAAGCAAATAGAGCGTCGATGTGAAGCTGATCGTCATTGCCGTTCGTCCTGTTGGTCGAGATAACTTCGCAAACACTGTGAAACCCCGTAACACTGAATCAACAACAACCAAAAGGCATTTAATAATAATGTTAAGTAAGTAGATTAATGGATGGGATTTTAAATTCTTAGCCAACAAAATCTTGAGCTTTTACGGTCTACCTATATTGATATTACATGAACTGATCAACAAATAAGGCAATCAGGGCAACAGGTTATATTTTTATTCTAAAAATTATTAGATCGATCGCTCTAGGTACTGTTTTGCTCGACGCTGAAGAGATTTCAGATCTTGGTGAATCGTGGCCACGAGCGTTCGGTTGGTGGGGTTTGTCGTCAGGGCTTTTTGAAGGTAGCGCATGGCTTGGGGATATTGATGCAATTGGGCGAGGTGGCGGCCCTGCTGCTGGTAAGCGATCGCGCGCCATTGCTGCACTTCCGGGTCCTGAGGGAGGCGATCGTTTAGGGCTTCGACGAGGGCAATCGCATTGGCAAAGCGCTGCTGAGCAAAGAGTTGACGAAGCCGCTGATAAGCTTGATATTTCAGACGATCTTCCGGCGCGTGAGAGTGATCCCCGGACGAGGAAGCCTTCACAGTCGGTTCAACAGGGAAACTTTGAAGAAGATACTTATAGGCGGCAGTGATCCGAATAAAGGTATCGGGCGGCGTTTTGTGTGAATTTTGTGAAGCTGAGCCTGGGTGGGTTCCAGTGTCGGGATGGAACTTGCGCGCTAGCATTCTGTAAGCTGCCTTGACTTGTTCACGGGAAGCCCCAGGATTTAGTCCAAGCGATCGATAGCATTCCTCCAATTTCATAAATCAAAAGGACCCAAAAAAAGTGGCAGAACTCATTGTATGAATTCTGCCACTTTTTTTTAGATTTGATCGAAGATTTATTGAAAGTTGCGAGAGGCTACACTTTCAATGTCTCAATGACTTGATCAATCAGTCCATACTCTTTGGCTTCGGCTGACGACATAAAATAGTCACGATCGGTATCTTTCTCGATTTTCTCTACCGTCTGGCCACTGCGGGCAGCCAAGATTTCGTTCAGCAACGTTTTGATCCGAAGAATTTCCCGCGCCTCGATTTCAATGTCGCTAGCCTGACGACGACCCGTGCCACCTAGGGGCTGGTGAATCATAATGCGGGCGTGGGGCAGTGCCAGACGTTTACCCTTACTTCCCGCAGAGAGCAAAAAGGCTCCCATACTGGCCGCAAGACCAACGCAAATCGTGATCACTTCTGACTTAATGAACTGCATCGTGTCATAGATGGCCATTCCGGCAGTAACGGATCCACCTGGAGAGTTGATGTAGAGATAGATCGGTTTCGTCGGGTCTTCGGAATCTAGATAAAGCATGGCAGCAATGATCGAATTCGCGAGCGAGTCGGTAACTTCCTGACCTAGGAATATGATACGTTCCTGACTTAGGCGGGTGTAAATGCTAACCCACTGCTCGTAAGTGCTGCCAGGCAACCGATAGGGGACTTTAGGCTCGCCGATAGGCATGATGAATCGCTCCTGGAGAATGATGAGTGGCTAATAAGGATCTACGTCAGAGCAGAAACCATCTTGGGTAGTTCTTTGCTGCTTTCGAGAACCCGATCGATCAGGCCGTATTCCTTTGCCTCTTGGGGCGTTAGATAAAACATGCGATCGGTGTCTTTTGCAATCTTCTCGGCGGTATGTCCGGTGTTTCTGGCCAGGATGTCGAGGACGGCGGTTTTGTTAACGATCGCCTCTTTGGCCCGGATTTGGATGTCCGTGGCTTGACCTTGGGCACCCGTGCGCGATTGGCTCAGGGTGATGCTGGCGTGGGGCAAGCTAGCACGAAAACCCTTGGCCCCAGAGGAGAGGATCATGGCGGCTGTACCCATGGCCTGCCCAACACAGATGGTGTGAATAGGGGGCTTGATGTACTGCATGGTGTCGCAGATGGCGAAGGCTTCGGTTTCGTAACCGATCGCATCGCCGTCATACCAGGAGGTTCCGGTGGAGTTGATGTAGAAGAAAATCGGCTTCTCAGGGTCATCGAACTGCAAATAAAGCAGTTGCGCAATAATCAGTTCAGTGACGTCAATCCCCATGCGGCGTTTGGCATCATCTGAAGAAAAAAGCGGTAAACCCAAATAAACAATGCGCTCTTTCAGAAGGAGCGATGCAATATCAGGGGGCGGAGTGCGGTAGGACGCATCACTGTAATACTGTGTCTGTACGGCCTGAATCGATGAACTCATGTGCGTTTAATCTCGGTTGCCTGAACCTGTAACAACAATCTGCGCACCAACAGGTCTTCACCTATTCGGGTCGCCCTCAGCTACAGGAGCGAGTTGTTCTATATTACCGCGCTTGGTGAGGTCACGTTGGATTTTACAGTGAGGAGAACCGTATTTCGTCCAAAAAAAAATAGAAAACCACTAGACAACGTTCTCAGAAAACCAAAAAAAACGGCGCAGCCTTAATGACCACACCGTCGCTCGCACCTAAATTGAACTGCTCAATGCAAAGCTTTAATTCAAGAATCTTTTGGATTCTGCATCTAATGTATTAAACAACGTCAGACCCAGAGAATCCGGAGAAAATTGAATAACTTTGACAAGGACTACCGAACTTTGTTCTATGTGAACACGTATCTTGAATAATGTTTCTGTATAACGCGGTCTGTATATGCACCTACATTAGCAAGTGGAAATACTGAGGTGGGGAGATTAGTATCGTTTTTTACAGTGATTTCACAGAAGTTTGCTAGAGATGAAGAAGAAGTATATCTTTCGAGTGAGAATCTATCTCTGCATCTCCTGTTAGATAGAGCAGTCCGATCGATCGTCCTGAGAGTCCAGTACACTGTGCATTGATCAGTGGATTGACCACAAGACGTAGAGATAGGCCGCTTGGCCGAGGTTGGAGAAATGAGCACCCAAGCCCATGACTTTATTATTTACGACGAAGATTTGTCAGGCGATCGGCTGGAGACCTACCTGGGCAGCAGTGCGATTGCGGTCGATACCGAGACCATGGGGCTTTTACCTCAGCGCGATCGGCTTTGTTTAGTTCAAATTTGTGATGAGAACGATCGGGTTTCGGTGGTGCGAATCCTAAAAGGACAGAGAGACGCGCCGAACTTGAAGAAGCTCATGGAAGCAACGCAGGTGACAAAGATTTTTCACTTTGCGCGGTTTGACATTACGACGCTGAAGTATCACTTAGACATTGCCGTCAGTCCGATTTTTTGTACCAAGATCGCCAGTAAGCTCGCTCGAACTTATGCCCCGCGCCATGGTCTTAAAGATTTGATCAAAGAGGTCGTGGGCATCGAACTGGATAAGACAGCCCAAAGTTCCGACTGGGGCAATGCGGCGAATCTGTCTGATGAGCAACTTCGCTATGCCGCAAATGATGTGCGATATCTGATTAAAGCTCGGGAAATACTGATTACGATGTTGACACGGGAAGAGCGTCTCGGGTTGGCGGAACAGTGCTTTGGGTGTCTTTCGACGTTTGCGGAACTCGACATCGCCCAATATCAAAATCTTTTTGAGCATTAAACCTTACAAAAACAAGAAGCTGAGAATTGCCTGCACTGTAGCGAGTGTGTATGATTCTCAGCAGCTTCGATGGATAGGATTGGAGCCAAAGGTTATGGTCAGTAACCTAATCTAAGCAACTTCCATCTTAGAGCGAGACGCTTGCACAAGCGATCGGATTACTTTTATAGCAGCAGTTTTTAAGCTTAGGGTCGGGCGTGCCTCAGGAGTCGCTGTCTCACAGGGGATGCCCCAGCTTGCCGCCAATAGGTCAGAATAGTCAGAATCCGGAGCGACCTCTTCAATGCTGATGAAATCATCCATCAGGCCTGCAACTTCGACATAGGAATCTTCAGGAGCGGGACCTTTAGGAACTGATTCAGAGGATTGACAGGTATTATTGAACATGGCGGTTTCCATCGACATTGTGAACTGAGCAGAGCAAGTTAAACTCTTACTTACTCTACCAATGTGCATAGATTAGCATCTCTCTCCGTGGAGATACGTAGGTGTCTCGGGATACTTTAACAAAGCTTTATGGATTCTTCTTACAACCTTTTTAAAATTTAGCCAAAGAAACCAGGCCTATGACATTTTTACACCGCATCTCTACGTATAAAGCGAAACGGCAGGCTATTTCAGCATTCGTCTTTCTCGCCCTGACGATCGCCTTGATGCCATCCTCTGTTGAAGCCGCAGAGGAGATTCCAGAAGAAGTGCTGCGATCGGAGATTTTGCTGGATGGCCGATCGAGCTTAACAGGGGAACGCCTTAGTGCAACTGAATATGCAGAGTTGCAGAGCGAGATTGAAAAGACGAATGCAGTTGAGCCTCAAGTATCTCCCAAACTCCGTAACCTTGTAGGGTTAATCCAATTGCGGAAGTTTATTAAGAGGGTATTACCGATCGTCCCCATCAAATAAAGCTCACACAATAATGCATAAGATAATGCATAAGTTTTAGGCTATTCCAGATAAAGAGAGTACGTGCGCGAAAAACGGTCTCATCTAACCTAAGACTGAAGATTTTAGAATCTTCGTTTTTCGTTGTTAAGCTCGAAGCAACTCAAGCTTATGCCCGCTTAGTTTTTGATTTATCTTAGGACTCTATTTATGAAAATTGCCGCAAAGTTTTGCCTCATCCTGTTTAGTTTGAGCTTGGTCGCCTGCGATCGAGCCACCCAAGAATCCAAAAATGCGATCGAACCCGCCAAAATTGCCGAAGCTAAAACCGCCGAAGTCAAAAAAGACGGTTCTCCCATCACAAAAAGCACTGACAACAAGACCTACACCAATGAATTCTTTCAAATGACGATTCAGAAGCCGGAAGGTTGGTATGCCCAAAATTCAGAAGAATCGGCTGAGCTTCAAAAGCAGGGCGGAAACCTGATGGCAGGCAATGATAAAAATTTAAAGGCAATGATGGATGCAGCCCAAGATAAAACCATTTCCCTCTTTGGTTTTTTTGAAGCGCCTCCCGGAACACCTGGCAAACTCAACCCCAACGTGCTCTCCGCCGCCGAAAATATCAAACTGGCTCCCGGCGTCAAGACAGGCTGTGACTATATTGCTCTAACTAAGGAAATCATTAAGAAGAGTCAAATGAATTACAAGTTTGACGATAAGTGTGAAACGAAGACGGTAAACGGCACAGAGTTTGGTGTAGTGAACGCCCAACTGACGATCGGCAATCAAGTCGTGAAGCAGCGTTATCATGCCGTCATTCGAGGACACCACGCCATCTCCGTCATCGAGACGTTCTTTGATGTGGAGAGTGAAGCGAAGGTCAAGAAAGTAGTCGAGTCGTTGAAGTTTAGCTAGTAGACCGCTAGCGAACCGCCCCCTAACCACTAATTCTGGGGGAACATGAATTTCCGAAGCCCATAGAATTGGGGGGGGGAAATATTAAGACAAGGGTATCAAGACATAGGCTTCAGGAGATTTAATGCTCCTTATGTTAGGATTCTTGCATCCTACCAGCTAGTAGAATTTTAAATATGAGTGCGAAAGTTAGTATCACACTAGACGAAGAAATTTTAGAGTTCGTCGATCGATCGAGCCAAAATCGCAGCCAATTTATTAATGAAATACTGTCTAAGGCAAAAAAGAGCCAACTATTGAAGGAGTTGAAGGAAGCTTATATAGAATTAGCAAACGATTCTGAGTATCAGGCTGAGACTAAGCTATGGGATATTGCTGTTGGAGATGGACTCGATGCCGAAGGGTGATTTACGGTACAAGAGGGGCGAGATCTGGTGGGTAAACTTAGACCCGACAGTAGGTAGTGAAACCGCTAAAAAAAGACCTTGTGTCATTCTGTAAAACGATGTCGGTAACGCTCAATCCAACACCACAATGATTGCCCCTTTGCTGAAAGGCTCGAAAATCTATCCATTTGTAGTCAGCGTTAAGATGACTGTGGAAAATGGATTAGATCAAAATAGAGGAATTCACCTCGAACAAATGAGAGTTGTGGATTGTCGAAGAATCACTAACAAGCTAGGAACTTTAGAGGACAATTATTGGAGCGAAATAGAGAAGGCTGTATGTCTTGTCCTGGGGTTGAGTTCAATTTTTTAATTGGCAGTTGCGGGAAGAATACTCTTATCGATCGCCACGGGCCACCGATCGCACCCCAAGATTCCCGGCAACGAACCTAAAGCAATCTGATAATCCACATTTTTCGGCACCTGATCCCCACGAACTAAAACCTGATTCACCGCAGCTAGCCCTTTCATCCAATCCACGATCGCCCCGTCACACTCCACCACAATCTTTGCGGGTTTTCGTTCTTTCAACAGCGGCAAAAATCTTGCTAACTGAACGGGATCTGCGATCGACTGCGCGATCGAGTCTGCCATAGGCTTCTCAGCCCAGACCAAAATCGTTTTTCCCTTCAAGTCCTCCCGATTCCAACTTGCAATCTTGCGATGACGCGGCAACTGCTGCGCCAAATAGCTCGGAGCTGACCAGCGCCATTCTGCCTCTCTCCAACCCCGCGCCCATTGCTCTAACTTTAGCAACGCCTGCGCAAGATCCCAATGGGCTTCGGCAAAGTCGGGAGCGAGGACGATCGCCTGCTCAAAACAAGCCACCCCACCGTCTGTTGCTCCCGTCTCACACCAAAGCTTGCCCAAGGTGTGATAGGCCATCGGGTCATTGGGTTCATAGGATAAAGACTGTTGCAGATGGGCGATCGCTAACTGCACATCACCTAACTTTTGCAACACCGAACCCAACTTGTGATGCGTGATGGCCGATCGGCTATCTAACTGCAACGCCAGTAGAAAATGCACTTTCGCCGTCTCTAGGTCGCCCTGCTGCTCATAAAGCAAGCCCAGGTTGTGGGCTAAAATTGGATCGCGGGGAGAGAGTTCTAAGGCTGTCTGATAATGGATCAGCGCCGCCTCGGTGTTGCCCATCATTTGAAGCACGTTGCCCAAGTTTAGATGAGCTTTGCCAGAATTGGGCGTCAGGTTCACCACTTTGCGGAAAAGATCTAACGCAGGCTGATATTGCTGAGCCGCTTGAAGGAGTTGCCCTAGATTTGTACAGGCAGGCGCGTAGTCTGGCTGAAGCTCGATCGCCTTTTGATAGGCTGCAATCGCTACGTCGGTGTGGCCTTGCCGTCCAGCTAAGTTTCCCAGGTTAAAAAAGGCATTGGTAAATTCGGGATCCAGAACGATCGCCCGATGCACGGCTAAACGAGCCTGCTGCCAATCCCCCAAAGATTCCCAAATCACGGCACTATTATTCCAAGCTTCGGCATCCTGGGGATTTAATTCTATTGCCGCTAGATAATAAACTAGGGACTCTCGCCAGTCGGATCGGCTAGAATGAACTGCACCCAATAGTTTCAGCATTCCTACATGATTCGGATCTTGGTCCAAAACCTGACGAGCCATCCACTCGGCCCGATCGACATTACCAACCTTGAAGGCGGCGTAGGCTTCCGTCATTGCGTTCGATCGAGTCAACATAGAAATAACAGATAGAATTTGTACAGCCTTCTAATTTTGCCCCGTTTCCTTACTTTAAGTTCCCCACTTGCGTATGTTGCGTTCTTTGAAAATCGAGAATTTTGCCCTCATCGATCGTCTAGAGTTAGACTTTAGCGCAGGACTCAACGTGCTTACGGGGGAAACAGGAGCAGGTAAGTCTATCATTTTAGACGCAATCGATGCATTGCTCGGCGGCAAAACGTCGGGTCGCGCCGTCAGAACTGGAGAATCACGCGCTCTACTCGAAGGTCAGTTTTGCATCACGGATTCTCTTAAAACTTGGTGCGCTACCGAAAAAATCGACCTCCTAGAAGAAGATGTGATAACTTGCGTCCGTGAAATTTCCGCCAGCAGTGGCTCCCGCAACAAGTCCCGCATCAACGGCGTTAATGTTACCCGCCAACAGCTCGAATCCCTCCGCGATAGCCTCGTCGAAATAACAGCCCAAGGGCAAACGGTTCAAATCGGACAACCGGGAGTTCAACGGGATTGGCTCGATAGCTTCGGCGGCGGAAAATTACTAAAGCAACGAGAAGCAGTTGCAGAGCGATTTAGTTTATATCAGCAGGCCGATCGTAATCTCCAACAACGACGACAATTGGAAGCCCAACGTTTACAGCAACTTGACCTATTTGAATTTCAACTCAAGGAACTTAATATTGCAAATCTAACTGAAGCAGATGAATTGGAATCACTAGAGAACGAGCGAAACCGTCTCAGCCACAGCGTTGGACTGCAAAAACAAAGCTACGAAATCTACCAAATGCTCTACCAAAATGAGAATGGTGAATTTCTCGCCTGTGCAGATTTGCTGGGTCAAGCAGAAGGGATTTTGCTGGATATGGTGACGATCGATAATCAAGTGCAGCCTATCTTAGATGTCATCGCCGATGCCTTGGCACAAATTGAACAAGCGGGCCGCGACATTAATTTCTACGGCGCGGGCATTGAAGCCGATCCTGAACGTCTCCAAGAAGTCCAAGAGCGCATCACCGAACTCAAAGCCATCTGCCGCAAATATGGCCCGACCTTGGGCGATGCAATAGACCTACGGGACAACCTCCAAGCCGAACTCGAATCCCTCACGGGTGGCGGCCAATCCCTTGCAGACTTGGAAGCCCTTGCCCAAGAACGCAAAGCCGAACTGATTGAATTCTGCAACGCCTTAAGTAAACTCCGTCAACAGGCAGCAGAAACATTAGAAACACAATTAGTTAAAGAACTGAAACCACTCGCAATGGAAAAAGTGCAATTCCAAGTTGGCATTACTCACATTGCGCCCACGCCCGCAGGTAGCGATCGGATCACCTATCTCATCAGCCCAAACCCCGGCGAACCGTTGCAGCCGTTGACTGATATTGCCTCAGGCGGGGAAATGAGTCGATTTTTACTCGCATTGCAATCTTGTTTTTCTCAAGTAGATTCAGCGGGAACTTTAATCTTCGACGAAATTGATGCAGGCGTTTCGGGGCGTGTGGCGGGGGCGATCGCTCAAAAACTCCACGAACTCAGCGAAGCCCACCAAGTCCTCTGCGTCACCCACCAACCGATCGTAGCGGCTATGGCAGACCAACATTACCGCGTGAGTAAGGAAGTAATCGACCCCAGCGGCAAGAAGTCTAAAACCGTAGACGAATCAACGCTGCGAACAGTTGTGCGAATTCATCCGTTAAATGCAGAAGAACGCAAAGTTGAACTGGCCCAGATTGCTAGCGGCGAAGTCGTTACCATTGAAGGCGACTCGGCGAAAGCAGCGATCGACTTTGCGGAATCCCTACTACAGCAAGCCGCCAGCATCCGATCGGGTCAATCGATCGAACTTCCTGAACCTCCACCCAAACGGACTAAAGCCAGTTCAAAAACCACACGCAAACCTGCGAAAGTGAAGTCATGAGTCCGATCGTTAATTCAAGTCGTTAATTCAAGTCGTTAATTCAAGTTGCGAAATACTTTTAATGAACGATCGACTCTTGATACTCAGACGGCGGCGTTATTCTAATCAAATCGCATTGTGTTGGTAATACTCCTATTTTAAGAAATTCCGATATCTGAAACGATAGGCTCTTCGTCAGGACTTTTCCCAACCGCGCAAAATCTGACAGGCCAACATCGCCGCCCCAAATCCATTATCAATATTCACGACCCCAATTCCCGAGGCACAGGAATTTAACATCCCCAAAAGCGCCGATACTCCCCCAAAACTCGCCCCGTAGCCCACACTCGTCGGCACCGCAATCACCGGGCAATCAGCAAGTCCGCCCACTACACTCGGCAAGGCCCCTTCCATCCCCGCCACTACAATCAACACCTGCGCCCGATCGATTACCTCTCGCTGCGCCAACAGCCGATGAATCCCCGCCACTCCTACATCCCAGAGCCGACTCACCCCAAAGCCTGATAATTCGATCGTCACCGCAGCCTCTTCTGCAACGGGAAGATCTGCCGTTCCTGCTGTCAGAATAGTCACAACTCCCAACCGTTTAGGAATTACATTCTCACGCAATGCACAAACGCGAGCACGATCGTAATACTCAACTTCTGGCAACAGAGACTGAATCGCTAAAAACACATCAGGTTCAATGCGAGTGGCCATAATGGTATTCGATCGATCGCGCATAGCCATCATGATTTTAGCAATCTGTTGCGGCGTCTTTCCCGGTCCCCAGATCACCTCTGGAAAGCCCGTCCGCAACGCCCGATGATGATCCACATGGGCAAAGTCTTCCACCTTTTCAAAGCTCAAATCTTTCAATGACAGCAATGCAGAATCGGGACTGACTTGACCACTGGCAACTGCATCTAATAACGATCGTAGCCCTTCAGCAGAATTCATACTCATTTGCGATAAACCTCATCAATATTCCACAATCCCCAGAAGGGCAATCCATTATAATTCAAACCCTGAATGTCTTTACGCACCACCATAAAAGCCCGATCGTTTACCAAATGAATAATTGGCAACTCATCTTGAATCAATTGCTGAAATTGAACGTAGATTTTACGCCGCTTGGCTGGGTCAAATTCGCGCGCACCCTCTCGAAAGAGGCGATCGATTTCCACTTCAAAGGGTTTTGGCGCGTAGTCTTTGATATCGGGCTGGCCTGGTTGTTGCTTCAGATTAAACGAGTGCGATCCGCCGCTGCTAAGCCACAGGTTCGACACCAAATGCGGCTCAACCCCGCCCTCAAAGCCGATCATATGGGTATCCCATTCACGGGATTCATTGATTTTTCCAACCAATACGCTGAAGTTAATCGCTTGGAAATTGAGTTTGATGCCGATTTTTTTGAGATCTTGTTGAACTTGTGAAGCAATTGCAACACGCACCAGATTATTTGCATTTGTGATGAGATCAAACTCAACCCGATCGCCCCGATCGTCAAAGAGTTCGCCCTGAGCATTGTATTTAAATCCTGCTTCTGTCAAGAGTTTCTTTGCTTTCTCGATATTGAAGGAGTAGGTTTTTAAGCCTTGTTCTGGAGAAAGATAAAAGGGACTTTGAACAGAAATAGGGGAGTTCTGAACAACGCCAACGCCGCGAAAAATGTTGGTATTGATGCGTTCTTTATCAATGCTGTAGGCGATCGCTTGCCGAAAGCTTTTCATATTGAACCAGCGCGATTTTTTGGGATTGACAAACGGCTTACCCTTTGAGTCTTTCGCCGTGCTGAGATTGAATACAAACTGTAACACTCCCGACCAAGGCCCACCGTCCAAGACTTTGAAATTACCGCGTTTTTCTTCTTGTTTGAGCAATGCATAATACTCCGCTTTCAAAGGCCGCGAATCACCCATTACGTCTAGATCGCCCGATCGGAACTTAATCAATTGCGTATCTTGATTTTCAATCACCTGCCAAATGATCCGATCGAACTTCGGCAAAGGCATTCCATCCTTATCTTTGCGCCAATAGTGGGGATTGCGCTTGTAAATCACGCGCTGCCCGGTGGCGTAACTTTCAATTTGATATGGACCGTTAACGACGAGATCTTTGGGATTGGTATCAGTGCCCCAATGGGCGATGAATTTGGGATTACCTTTAGCGTCGAGGGTTTTGACGAGGGTTTCCAATTTATGTTTGGGTAGAATTGCAACAGAACCCGTGCGGCCTCCGGTTGTGGTGTGCAAAAATGGCGAAAATGGTTCAGGGAAAACAAACTCAATACGCCGATCGTCCAGCTTTTTCACCTTTGGAAATTCACCTTTATCACCGACCCGAATTTGATCTTTAGCTTCGATCGGAATCTTGGGATTAAATACAATATCGTTATACGTAAACACCACATCATCAGCATTCAATTCAGCACCATCGGACCATTTGAGATCAGGTCGCAATGTGAATATAACTTGTTTACGATCGGCAGAAAACTCCCATTTCTCTGCCAATCCCGGCTCCACCTCAC
>JANMIS010000400.1:0-3022 GCA_031375925.1 Synechococcales cyanobacterium OTE_70_concoct_197_sub | reverse complement strand
TCCCCATTTTTAAGGGGGCTAGGGGGATTGGGTCTACGCTGTAACCAACGGTTTACTCGCAACACCATTGACGATCGCATCCGAAATGCCATAGTTTTTAGCAATTTCGCGGGCGGTCATCTTTGCGCACATCATTACCGCTGGAGTTCCGCCACCGGGTTGAGAATTCGCTCCCACTAGGTAGAAGTTTTCGATGTCTTCGCTGCGGTTGTGAGGACGGAAGAATGCACTTTGGACTAGAACTGGTTCTACGCCAAAACCGTTGCCTAGGTAGCTGTTTAGCGTTCCTTCAAAGTAGTCCGGGGTGACGAAGCTCTTGTGGACTAACCGATCGCGCAATCCGGGAATGTAGTTGCGATCGTCTAGGAAATCCAAAACCTTATCTACGAGTTTGTCGCCTTCCACTGACCAATCAATGTCGCTGGCATTGTTAGGTACAGGGATCAAAGTGTAGGCGGCATGGTGTCCGGGGGGAGCCATGCTGGGGTCTGTCAGGGATGGGACGTGGAGGTATTGGGAGAAGTCTGGGCTGAGGACTTTTTGCTCGAAAATCTCGTTGAGGAGTTCTTCGTAACGCGGGCCGAGGATGATGTTGTGGTGACGCAGATCCAGGTCTTCGAGTCCGTCGGCTTTGAATCCAAAATAAATGACAACGATCGACATGGATTGCTTCATAGTCTTGACGCGCAGATCTTGGTTGATCAGGCGGTATTTTGGTTCAATCAGCTTCATGTAAGTGTTGGCGTAGTCGCCATTGGAGATGATGACGTCTGCCTTGTAACTACTGCCATCCGCGAGGGTAATGCCCTTCGCAACTTTTTTGCCAAATCGTTTTCCTTCGACTTCGATGCTCGTGACTTCGCTGTCGTAGTGGATGGTGCCGCCGAGTTCTTCAAATTTTTTGATAAAGCCTTTCACCAGTTGTCCGGTGCCACCCATAGCGAAGTGAATGCCCCAGGTTTTTTCGACAAAGTGAATCATGGCGTAGATGGCGGGCACGTTCAGCGGGTTGCCGCCCACTAGCAATGGCTCAAAACTAAAGACCTGCTGGAGTTTTGGGCTTCTGAAGTAGCTTTTGACAAAGGAGAACAAGGGCCGAACCGCATCGAGCTTAACCAGATCGGGGGCGATTTTCAGCATCGACATGACGTTGCCGAAGTAGGTGTAGCCGAGTTCTACAAATCCCCGCTCAAAAATGGCTTTAGCGGCATCGTGGAACCGATCGTAGCCTGCGAGATCATCAGGTTCGATCGCTTCAATCTGCCGTCTGGTGCTTTCGGGGTCGCCGTCGTAGTCAAAGTAGGTTCCATCATCGAAGTAGATCCGGTAGAAGGGTAGAACTGGAACGATTTTGACGTATTTGGAAGTGTTTGGGCCGCCGCTAACGCCTGTGGTGATGCGGCTGTTGATATCGAGAATTTCCGGGGAAAAGTCCGGGCTACCGAGGTCGGCACAGTCCCGTTCTAGTGAGAATAGTTCTTCGATGAAGTGAGGAACGGTAATAACGGTTGGTCCCATGTCAAAGACAAACCCTGCTTCGCGGCGCACGTAGGCTCGTCCGCCGGGAGCATCGAGCTTTTCAAAGATGGTGGTGTCGAATCCGAGGCTCTGTAGACGTATCCCGAGGGAGAGTCCGCCGATTCCTGAACCGATGATGATGGCTTTCTGACGATCCATACGATGCTCTGAAATGATGAACAGTGTTAACAATTATAAACTTAATAGTTCACCTTTCTCAGCATTGATTCCGTAAACCTGCGGAGAGGTGCGTCGCTATAATGGAGGGCAACGTCTAACAGTTAGCTTGAGGTCAGTCTATGGTTGCGCTAAGGGCAAAGGATATGAAGCTTCAGGAGGTCCGAGATCTGTTGGGCTTTGAGTTGATTCGTCAGGGTCGATTTGAAGATTGGTTAGCTTTGTTGCCCTTGGATGTGTCGGAACAGGTGGGATTGGAGGCAATTACGGCGGAGTTGTTTGAATATCTGGAATACGATCGGATTTCTGAAGGTCAGATGCAGTTGGTGGCGATCGCTCCTCTGTTACGACTTGCGGGCTATAACCGTGCGCCAATTGAGTATCGAGTTGAAGAAGATATCGCATCTATTTATATAGACGATCGGGACATTTCGATTCGCGGGCGGTTTGATATTGTGGCGGTGAACCGACGGTTTCAGACAGACGCGCAGAATTTACTTTGGATCTTGGTGGTTGAGAGTAAAAATATGGGTGCGTCTGAATATGTGGGAATTGCTCAAATGTTGACCTATGCCTATACGAGTTTGGCGCGTCAGGAGTCAGTGTGGGGATTAGTGACGAATGGTGCGAACTACCAGTTCTTTTATATTCAGCGCGGCGAGAACCCAACCTATCGCCGAATGCCAAGTTTGAATTTATTGGATGTAGACCCAGCGGAGCAACTGCTGAGGGTGCTGAAGGCCATTCGGGAGTGGAAGCCGAATGTTATGCCGGAAAAGTGAGAACGAATCTTTTTGCTTAACTTATTTGTTCATTGAATGACCATGCAACATTTATCACGCCAGTTCTATTCAATGTCGATCGCGATCGTTGCCCTTGTGCTCACAAGCTGCTCCTCAACCAGTCCCGCTGTCGTGCCACCTGATGCCGTCCAGCAAGCCTTTGCAAAACAGTATCCAGGGATGACACCCACCTGGCAGAAAAAGCCCTATGGTTACGAGGCGGTTTTTATGCAAAATGGACTCGAAACCGAAGCGGAATATAATGCGGCGGGGCAATGGCTCGAAACGGAAGTCGAAGTGGACGAGGCGGCGTTTTCAAAAGTGGTTCTCGATCGGGTTCGCCAACAATATCCGCAACATACGATTACCAAACTCGAAATCGAAACGACACCTAATGGCAAATTTTATGAAGTGGAAATCACCCTCGGCGGTCAAGAACTCGAACTTTACTTTAATGAAAATGGCAAACCAGTCACTAATTTGTATGAGGATAGCTGAATCAAATCTAAAGCAAATTGCGATCGGTCTTCTCCATTCTCGCAAAG
>JANMIS010000386.1:0-5222 GCA_031375925.1 Synechococcales cyanobacterium OTE_70_concoct_197_sub | reverse complement strand
TATGGATTGCCGATCGTTCAAGTTGTTGTTGTTTTAACACCGCCAACTGATGAAACCGTGATTGAGAACTTCTTTCGATCGGGCACCACTTATCACGAATTTAGCGTTGTCAAAATGTGGGAGCAACCAACTGATCTGTTTCTAAACGACCCAGTGCTACTGCCATTTGCTACTTTGACCCAAACCGAAAGTCTCGATCAGCTTTTGAATCAAGTTGCCCATCAAGTCAGCAGTTTGCCAGAACCCGATCAGCGGAGGCAGGTCTCAAGCTACGTGCAGCTTATGGCTGGATTGAAGTACGATAAAGATATCGTTCATCGTCTCTTTAGTGAGGGAATTATGCGTGAATCTGTAATTTACCAAGAGATTTTTCAAGCAGGTGAGATCCAAGGTGAAGCCCGAGGTGAAGTCCGAGGTGAAGCCCGAGGTGAAGCCCGAGGTGAAGCCCGAGGGCGGCGACTAACGGCTGTGCAGTATCTCACAAGACAGATCGGAGTGCTTTCGCCTTCTCTTCTCTCTAGACTCGATCGGCTCTCCCTGGCACAAATTGAAGCGCTGAGTGAAGTGATGTTTGATTTTACGTCCCTAGCAGACCTGATCCAATGGCTTTCAGTATCCGAAAACTAAATGCTGATTTTTGCAGGGATTTTGGCATTTTATCTGGCGTGGAATTTGGGTGCCAATGATGTCGCGAATTCTATGGCGACTTCGGTGGGTTCTAAAGCCATTACCTTGGGGCAAGCCCTAACGATCGCCGCCCTTTTAGAATTCTCCGGCGCACTCATCTTCGGCCAAACGGTGTCGCAAAAACTCGCTACAGGTGTGATTGATGTCAGTCAGTTTGCAGCGATGCCTGACAAATTTGTTATGGGAATGTTGGCCGTGCTGCTATCCGCTGGGCTTTGGATGAACTTAGCTACCTTTTTTGGGCTTCCGGTCTCCTCGTCCCATGCCGTCGTAGGGTCGATCGCAGGCTTTGGCGCTATTTCTTTGGGACTAACGGCGGTGAATTGGGCGAGTTTGGGCGTGATTTCGATCGCTTGGCTGCTCACACCTGTCGTTAGTGGCATGATCGCCGCTCTCCTCTATTTCATCAGTTCAAAATTTCCCGAAACAATTCCCTTTGCTAAGCTCCAGATTGTCAGTGCTTGCGGTGTCGCCTTTGCCCATGGCTCCAATGACGTAGGCAATGCGATCGCCCCGTTTGCCGCTATTTTACAAGTGATCAAAACCGGGGTGATTCCCATAGAGTCGCTGCCGATTCCCCTGTGGGTGCTGGCGATCGGCGGCCTTGGCATTGTCGGCGGCTTAGCGGTCTGGGGTAAAAACATGATTTTGAAAGTGGGAGAGCAATTGGTCGCGATCGAGCCGAGGGGCGGATTTTGTGCAGAACTCGCCACCGCGATCGCCGTGTTAGCAGCGACCTTCGGTGGCTTACCTGTCTCGACGTCCCATGCCTTAGTCGGGGCCGTGGTCGGAATTGGTCTGGTTCAAGGCGATGTGCAATGGGGAAAACTCACGCCGATCGTCCTCACTTGGGTTTGCACCATTCCCGTTGCCGTTGTCCTATCAGCAGCTATCTATTGGGGGCTGGTGCAGATCTCTTGATGCCTGTTTGAGATTGAGAGTAAACGATCGCTTTCGGGAATTCATGGAAATGTATGGGTAGCTTATTCAATAGGCCACAATGAATTAGACCCTTTACCCAAAACAAACTCTATGGCACGCGACTACACATTGGTTTTAGATAAGAGTGGCAGCATGTCCACGGTTGATGTCTTAGGGAAAAGTCGTTGGGTTTCTGCCCAAGAATCCACACTCGCCCTTGCCCGCAAATGTGAACAGTTAGATCCAAATGGCATCACCGTTTATACCTTTTCAGGCCGATTCAAACGGTATGACAACGTAACCGCCGCTCAAGTTGAACAGATTTTCATGGAAAACGACCCCATGGGCACCACCAATTTGGCCGGAGTCCTAGAGGATGCCTTCAAGCATTACTTCGATCGCAAAGCCGCCGGACAGGCAGATGGCGAAACGATCTTAGTCCTAACGGATGGCGCACCGGACGATCGGCGGGCTGTGATTGAATCCGTTGTGCAGGCGACGAAAAAAATGGATCGAGACGAAGAACTTGCCGTTTCCTTTATCCAAATTGGCAGCGATAGCGGGGCCACCTCTTTCCTCAAAGCCCTCGACGATCAACTCGAAGGGGTTGGGGCAAAATTCGACATCTGCGATACGATCACCATGGAAGATATGGAAAACATGAGTATTGCGGAAGTTCTGCTAGCCGCCATTCAAGATTAAAAACCTTATGCGCTCCTCTTCTGGTCTAGGAGAGGAGTCTAATTTAGGAGCTTTATGGACCCGATCGACGACCTCCTCTCAACTCTAGAACCCTCCAATCCCACTTCCAAAATCCCCCCCAGTAGACCACCACAAGCATTATCACCGTCTGTAACCGCTTCAGATAGCACCGCCCCAGCTTCGATCGACCAGCTATTAGCCCGCTTAAGCACACCCCAAACCCAACAAGTTCGCGACACACTCACCCGTTTTCACAGTGCGCCGCTCGCCCCTGTCGAAAATTCTGAAATTATTGCCTATGCAACCCAGCAAGCTCAACAGCAGCAAGTCCAGCAGCAGCTAGAACAAGCCGAAGCTCAACAACAGCAAGCCCAGAAACAACAACGTCTGCAAGCCCTGAAACAGCAACGTCAGCAAGAACTCCGATCGCAAGCTCAACAATGGCTTGACCAATTAGACGTGAAATCCACCGAGGGCCGTTGGTTTGATGAGTTTAGGTGTAACTATGATTCGCAGTTAGAAGCCGCGATCGCCTACATTACCGCCCTGCAAGAGGTGGACCATTGGTTAATATCTAGGCAGCAGAATTTAGATGAAGATGGTTGAAAAGCACTTCGCACGATAGCATAAGTGAAACTTCTTAGTATCCCGATTGCTGGAGACTTCTGATTTATGCATCTTGTCGCAGGAACACAGCTTAAAAACGGGCAATACATACTAAATCACGTCCTCGACCAGCAAGGCATTGGCTGGACCTATCGCGCCACTCAGACCCAGCTTCAGCAGACGGTGTTAGTCAAAACCCTGAATCCCACCCTCCGCTCGCACCCACAATTTGCTCAGATTTGTCAGGACTTTATCCAACGTTCTCAGCAACTCAGCCGCCTGCGCCATCCCTCGTTAGTCCGCGTATTAGACATTTTCACGGACCTGCAAGACATGCCCTTTGTTGTCTTGGAATACCTGCAAGGTCTCTCTCTCAATGACTGGATGAACGATCGTAAACGAGGCGAAGCGGAAGTGATTCAACTTCTGCGTCAAATGTCTCACGTTCTCAGCTATCTTCAACAGCACAACTTGCCCCACGCCAATCTCAAACCGCGCAACATTCTCTACAGCAGCGACTCCACAAACCCCGACAAAACCCAACTTATCCTCGTCGGGTTTGCGCCAAGTTTACGACTGTCTGAAATGATCGCCACTCGCAATCCTTACAGCGCTCCGGAACTGCTTCATGGCAATGTCACAGCGAATAGCGATCTCTACAGCCTCGCAGGTCTTCTCTACTACTGCCTGACCCAGCATCCCCCTGCCCAGACCGAGGTGGAAAACGATCGCTTCCCACTTCTCTCCCTTCTAAAACCTGGTGCGCAGCGACTTTTGCGATCGGGCAGTCAACCTAACAGCAACGATCGGCCCACCACCCCAGAACTTTGGCTCTCTCAACTCAGCAAGTCCCGCCCCGCCAGCCCTGTCCCGCCCCGCGAAACCTCAACCGCAACGCAAACCTCGGCAGAGACTCACATTCAAGCACCCGTCGTGCCTCAACCGATCGACCTCTCGCAAAAACCAACCTATCTCCAAGATGCCACTCATCTTCTTCGAGACAGTTCACCCCAGCCCACCCAAGTCCAACCGCCCAGCACCCAAATCCAGGAACCCGCTCCAAAAATTTCTCCACCTGAAAATCTTCCCCACTATCGAACCTCGCCCATAACCGCTTTTGCAGAATTTCCCAAACGACCAGAACCCACTCCAGCGCGTTACATCCCTGATGCACCCTCTACAGAACATCTGATGCAGCAGCCTGTGAAGCAAAAGCTACACGATCGGTCCCCCTCTCACCCATCGCCTAAATCTCACCGCCCATCCATCAAATCAAAATACCTACCCTCTCCCCGCATCCTCAAACTCACCCTACTTTTTGCGGCCCTAGCCGGACTTGCCTTTGGGATTATCCTACGAATTCAAGCCTCCCAGCGTCCTGGATCCAGCTTCTTCCACACAGGTCAATCTTTCCCCCCTCGTGAATGGAAAGGGACACTGATGCCGAGTGCCGAGGTTAACAAAGATGTCTTCGTTGAACCTGGATCCCAATCTCCCTCTCAGCCCGCCTCTACCAATCCCAAACAGACAGACTTCGAACCGCCCCCTTCCCAGCCTGCTGAGCCGATTAATCAATTTCCGGTCCGATCGCAACCCTTTGATCCCGACGATGTATTGATTCCTGAAACTTCTCCCCTCCCCTCCAGTCCAACACCTGAATTGAGTCCAACTCCCGACGGATCTGCAATAGACGCCAATCCAAGCTCTATTTCAAACCCTATAAAACCAAAGAAATCACCGTGATCCCCCGAATTCCCGTTGATGAAATGTTACGCAGGATATAATGAGTTAGACGTTATCCGCCGATTCCCCATGACACCTTCTTGGACCCAAACTATTCTCCTCGGTCGTGCTGCCGCCGAAATCTTAACTGAAAAGGCAAATCAAGCAGCCACAGAAATCTTGAGTGAAATGGGTAAACTAGATGCCGAGAGACGTGAATCCATGCGCGCCTTTGTTGAAGAGGTCAACGTTCGTGCAGCAACCGCTTCAGTCCATTCTCAAAGTGCTGTCCAGCCCCCTTCCGCTGCCCCTGACCTCCAATCCACCATCGATGACCTCCGTGCCGAAATTGCCGAAATCCGAAACGAACTTCAGCGCTATCGAAACAACGATCTCTAACTCAGGCCCTAGTGCAGCCCATCCGCAGCGTCATCATCATCTTAGTTTTCCTCAGTCCCCTAAAGCCCCGTCCGTAACCATGGTTCACTCTACTCCCGACAGGTCCTACCGCTGGAATCGGGACAATTACTCTCGCCAGCGTCGATTCGTGGACATCTGGAGCTTTGTGTTGCGGCTGCTCTTCG
>JANMIS010000376.1:0-2717 GCA_031375925.1 Synechococcales cyanobacterium OTE_70_concoct_197_sub | reverse complement strand
GTTGGGTTTTATGGTATTAACAACTTTGGAGGGAGATGAAGCAATAACTGAGGCGAGAAGATCGATCGCCCGCTCACAGGGAAGCAAAGATATAATTGAATTAATCTCCACAATTATCGTGTATAAATTTAGTAATCTCAGTCGAGATGAGGTAGATACGATGCTAGGAATTGAATTACAACAGACCAGAGTTTATCAAGAAGCCAGACAAGAAGGTAAAGCTGAAGGTGAGATTATTGGTGAAGCCAGAATGATTATGAGATTACTAAATCGTCGTCTGGGGGCGATTCCAGATCGATCTTCAGTTCAAATTCAACAATTAAACGTACCGCAGTTGGAGGATTTAGGTGAGGCTTTGCTCGATTTTACGAGTTTGGCAGATTTAGAAAACTGGCTTTAAAGCTAATTCAATTCACTATATCTTTCAAAGCACCCATTAACGCACCCATTAACTATGATTGCATCACCCACCCGCACAATTCCTGCTTTACTTCAATCTCAGCGCGATTTTTTCGCAACGGGTAAGACGCTCGATCGCAACTTCCGACTTCAGCAATTAGAACGGCTCAAAGATGCGATCGTTGAAAACCAAGAAAAAATCGTTGCGGCTGTCCAGACTGATTTGGGTCGTGCGCCCTTTGAAGCGTATTTTGAGATTGCAACCTTAACTGAAATTAAGTTGGCTATCAAACAACTTAAAACTTGGATGAAACCCCGTAAAATTGCGACTTCGGCAGATGTTTTCCCGGCATCCGCTTGGGTTCAACCGGAGCCGTTGGGCGTGGCGTTGATCATTGGACCTTGGAATTATCCGTTTCAGTTGATGATGTCGCCGCTCGTCGGAGCGATCGCAGCGGGAAATTGTGCAATTTTAAAGCCGTCGGAATATGCGCCGAGTATGTCTAAAGTCGTAACGGACTTGGTTGAATCTATTTTTGAACCAGATTACGTGGCGGTGGTGGAAGGTGACGCTGCGACCAGTCAAGAATTACTAGCGCAGAAGTTTGACCATATTTTCTTCACGGGTGGGACAGAGATTGGGCGAATTGTGATGCAGGCAGCGGCGAAGCATTTGACGCCTGTGACATTGGAACTCGGTGGGAAGAGTCCTTGCTTTGTGGATGCCTCGGTGCGGTTGGACTATGCGGCGAAGAGGATTGCTTGGGGTAAGTTTATTAATGCGGGACAGACTTGTATTGCGCCGGATTATCTCTTAGTCGAGGCGAGCATTAAAGATGAATTTGTGGTGCAGTTGAAGAAGGCGATCGGTGAGCTTTATGGGCCTAATCCTGCTGAAAGTCCTGACTTTGCTCGCATTGTGAATCAAAGACAACTCGATCGGCTCAAGCCATTGTTAGCATCGGGGAAGGTGATTGTAGGCGGTGAGGTAAATGATGGCGATCGGTATTTGGCACCGACGGTTTTGGATGAGGTGACTTGGAGCGATGCGGTGATGGAGGCGGAGATCTTTGGGCCGATTTTGCCGATTATGACCTACGACAATTTGGATGTGGCAATCGCTCAAGTGAAGCAACGACCCAAACCTTTGGCGCTTTACGTCTTCTCCCAATCCAAAGAATTTCAAACCCAAATCACAACAGCAATTTCATCCGGTGGCGTTTGTATTAATGACACGGTGATGCATGTAGCAGTGAGCAATTTGCCCTTTGGTGGCGTGGGTGACAGTGGAACGGGCAGCTATCACGGTAAGGCGAGTTTTGATACATTTTCCCATTACCGGAGTTTCTTGAAGCGATCGATTCGATTTGATTTGGATTGGCGCTATGCTCCCTACAATAATGATCGGTTAAAGTTTTTGAAAAAGATGGTGACGGGGAAATAGCTCTGTCGGGGTAGTCCTTACGGACGTAAGCTACGACTCCGCTCACCCCTCTAACTTTGCCAATATCTCAAACTCTTTCCAACAGAGCAACATCGATCGTGGAATGTGGAAACAGCCTTTCCATTTTCCACCTTTGGAATTAAACAGGACTTCGCCTCTGCGGTTGAGATAGCCAAACCACTCAGGATAGTCAGGATCTCGGAATTTTAACCAACTGTAATCATGGACTTTTTCGTACCAATCCCAGCAGTCCGATCGTCCCGTCAATCGATAGCCCATAGCCAAGGCAACCAACGTCTCAACGTGCACCCACCAGAGCTTTTGGTCCCATTCTAGCTGCTGCTGCGGATGGCCTTCAGAATCCATAAAGTAATATAAACCGCCATACTCTTGATCCCATGCAAAATTCAAGATATTCAACACTACGTCGATCGCTTTATTGGTTAATTCTTTATCGCCACGACGATTGGCAATGTCCATCATGAACCACATCGCTTCAATGCCGTGACCCGGATTGATTAGTCGTCCATCAAAGCAATCCAAGTGCGAACCGTCCGGCAGCACATTTTCAAACATGAGGCCACGATCGGCATCCAAAAAGTCCGTCATCACCTCGGTTACCGTTGCGTCTAGCACTTGGTCTAGCGTTTCCTTCGGCAATAACCAATCCATTTCTAGCGTGAGATTTGCAAGGATCATGGGGACGGCGAGGGACTTTAACGATCGGGTACCGGGATAGGCTTTGGTATATTTGCCTTTGGGGTTATCTTTACGACGTAGGACATTGTTGTAGGCTTGCAGTGCAATCTCTTTCGCCCAATCTTCACCAGAGGCTAATGCATACTGACTAAAGGCCATCGCCGCAAAACAATCG
>JANMIS010000314.1:0-4115 GCA_031375925.1 Synechococcales cyanobacterium OTE_70_concoct_197_sub | reverse complement strand
TTAGTGTGGTTTTGCCGTGGTCAACGTGACCGATGGTGCCGATGTTAACGTGGGGTTTAGACCGTTCAAACTTTTCGCGTGCCATTTTTTACAGTTCCTTTTGCAAACTATGCGTTCCCTTTGTTTTTGGCGATGATTGCTTCAGCAACGTTCCGAGGAACTTCCTCGTAGGCGCTGAACTCCATCGTAAAAGTACCACGGCCTTGGGTCATAGACCGGATATCGGTTGCATAACCAAACATCTCAGCCAATGGTACTTTGGTGACTACTTTCGCAATCCCGCGCTCAACGGCTTGGGATTCGATTTGGCCCCGGCGGGAAATCAAGTTCCCCATCACAGGTCCAAGGTAGTCTTCCGGCGCTTCAACTTCGACTTTCATCACAGGTTCAAGCAGGACCGGAGATGCCTTCATGACGGCTTCTTTGAGGGCCATCGATCCAGCAATTTTAAAGGCCATTTCGTTCGAGTCAACGTCGTGGTAAGACCCGTCGATCAACGTCGCCTTGACATCGATTAAAGGATAACCTGCAATCACACCGGATTCGCAAGCTTCTTTCATTCCTGCTTCCGCAGGTCCGACATATTCCTTCGGTACGGTACCACCGACGACCTTCGAGACGAACTCGAAACCGCAGCCGGATTCACCGGGTTCTAGGGTAATCACAACGTGACCATACTGACCTTTACCACCCGACTGACGCACAAATCGCCCTTCGGCTTTGACCTGTTTGCGAATGGTTTCTCGGTAGGCAACTTGAGGTGCGCCAACGTTGGCTTCGACTTTGAATTCCCGCATCATCCGATCGACCAGGATTTCCAGGTGAAGCTCACCCATCCCAGCGATGACAGTTTGATTGGTTTCAGAGTCGATGCTGACGCGGAACGTAGGATCTTCTTCCGACAGAGCCTTGAGCGCTTTGGAAAGTTTTTCCATGTCGCTCTTGGTCTTGGGTTCGACCGCAACGGAAATCACAGGTTCTGGAATGAACAGGGATTCGAGGATAATCTCGTCACCTTCTTTAACCAGGGTGTCGCCTGTCAATGTGTCGGACAAACCTGGAATTGCACCCAAGTCACCTGCACGCAATTCGTCTACATCAATCCGCTCATCCGCCTTCATGACAATCAAACGCGCTACACGTTCTTTTTTGTCCTTGGTGGAGTTGTAGATGTAGGTACCCTTGGACAAAACGCCAGAGTAAACTCGAACGAAGGTCAAACGACCCACGAATTTATCAGTCATGACTTTGAAGGCCAGGGCCGAGAGCTTCTCTTCATCCTTCGCAGGACGCTCCTGTTGGCTACCATCGGGCATGGTTCCGACGATCGCTTTGACATCGATCGGTGCGGGCATATAGTCCACAACAGCATCTAGAAGCTGCTGTACACCTTTGTTCTTAAAGGCAGAACCGCAGAACATTGGAACCATGGTTCCTTCAAGCACGCCTTTACGAACCGCTTTCTGGATTTCTTCGACGGTGAAAGATTCACCTGCGAAGTATTTTTCCATCAAGGTGTCGTCGGTTTCGGCAACAGCATCAAGCAGCTTGACGCGGAATTCATCTGCGCGATCTTGCAGATCAGCAGGAATGTCCACAACTTCGATTTCCTTACCAAGGTCATCCTTATGGATGTAGGCTTTCATGCGAACTAAGTCCACAATGCCTTTGAATTGGTCCTCAGCACCGATCGGCAACTGAAGCGGCACAGCAGGAGTTTTCAGGCGATCTTTTACTTGGTCATAGACGTTGTAGAAATTAGCGCCCGTGCGGTCCATCTTATTGACAAAGATGACACGAGGGACTGCATAGCGATCGGCCTGTCTCCAGACTGTTTCCGATTGGGGCTGTACGCCACCCACGGAACAAAACACTGCGATCACACCATCAAGCACGCGCATGGAACGTTCGACTTCAATGGTGAAGTCCACGTGGCCAGGAGTGTCAATGATATTGATCTTGTGCTCTAACGCTCCTTCTTGAATTTGGTTGGGGAGTTCAGGATCTCGGCGTGTCCACTGAGTCGTGATTGCCGCCGCAGTAATGGTAATACCGCGCTCTTTCTCCTGTTCCATCCAGTCGGTGGTAGCGCCGCCGTCATGGACTTCGCCAATTTTGTGAACCACACCGGAATAGAACAGAATCCGTTCCGTTGTAGTAGTTTTGCCCGCATCAATGTGGGCAGCAATTCCGATATTTCGTACTCTCTCGAGCGGAACGGTACGAGCCACGGTTAACTCCTCGATCGCAATTAAGGTTTTTGGACTTGGAAACAGCGCCTTCACAAAAACAGATAAACTGTGATTAAAGACGCTGTAAAGATTCTATACGTTCTGATGCCCATTTAAATGGGATCTTTAGACGTAGAGAGATGTTGGAGACAAATGCGAAGACGATCGCACCCAGAACCGCACAATTAGTAGCGATAGTGGGCGAATGCCTTGTTCGCTTCTGCCATCCGGTGCGTTTCTTCACGTTTGCGAATAGCGCTTCCGGTTTGGTTTGCAGCATCCATCAGTTCGTTGGCAAATTTACTAGCCATGGATTTCCCTGCGCGAGCGCGGGAGTACTGAATCAGCCAACGAAGGGATAGAGCGATTCCACGATCGGTCTTCACTTCCATAGGCACCTGGTAGGTTGCTCCGCCGACTCTTCGAGCCTTGACTTCGACCAAAGGCGTGGTATTTTTGACTGCTTTTTCAAAGACTTCAATTGGATCAGTTCCAGTCTTTTCCTTAATCAGTTCAAAAGCATCATAAATGATGCGATTTGCCACTGACTTTTTACCGCTACGCATGATGCGGCGGGAAGTCATGGTGACGAGACGAGAGTTATAAACGGGGTCCGCAGGGACCGGACGTTTTTTGATTGTTACGCGACGAGACATAATGAAAATCCTTTCAGAGTTGAGATATCTAGAGCGTCAAGGGAAAATCAAACCGCAATGCGCGCGAGGAAATCCTTGACGCAAAGAATGCTAGGTTCTCTCGACTCAAAGATCAGTTTCGGAATCCAGCAAAAAATTCCTTGATGAAACTCAGAATCCTTGTGACTTGACCTAGCAGACGGGATCAGAGTGAGAACTGAATCGTCTTAAAATTTTAGAAAAAAGAACCGACAACTCTTGAGGCTTTTTTCCTTGGAAATCGCTTGACATGGTGATGGCATTTGCCTTTAACCAGAGATAGAGAATCTACAAAAAAACGTTCTTTGAAGTCACCTTCTCGGAGCCGCATTTTTCGATCGATTACTTCTTCTTCCCAGTCGTAGCAGCGGCGGCTCCTGGTTTCGGACGCTTAGCGCCGTACTTAGAGCGACTTTGCTTACGGTCCTTCACACCTGCGGTGTCAAGGGTCCCGCGAATGATGTGGTAACGCACACCCGGCAAGTCTTTAACACGTCCCCCGCGAATCATCACGACGGAATGCTCTTGCAAGTTGTGGCCGATACCTGGAATGTAGGCAGTGACTTCAAACCCAGAGGTCAACCGGACCCGTGCCACCTTGCGGAGTGCGGAGTTCGGTTTTTTCGGGGTAGTCGTATACACACGGGTGCAGACACCACGGCGCTGAGGACAGGCCTTTAACGCAGGGGATTTGGTCTTCTTGCTGGCGCGATTGCGCTCATCTCGAATAAGTTGCTGGATTGTGGGCATTTTATTGCCTTGTATTTAGGCTAATTTCAAACTTCAACGGCCACTGATATTACCAACGCAGTGTGAATCCTGTCAATTTATTTTTTAGCTTCATGTGCGGAAGGAGGCCCCACAGCCGCAGTTTTCTGTCGCTTGGGGATTATCAAAGCGGAAGTTGCCTCCCATGAGGTCTTCTGCGTAGTCCACCGAGAGTCCGTGAAGCGCCGCGAGATGTTCGCCTGCGATCGTAATCCCGCCACCCACGAGATAGTCTCCGGAGGACGGATGGGTAACGAAGGTAAAGTCATAGGATTGCCCTTGACAGCCACCGGACTTGATTTGCAGCCGGAGATAGTCGTCTGGGTTGGCTTGACGACGACGGAGACGATCGACCTCGACCAAGGCTGCTGGAGTGAACTGAATCATGAAATCAAAACCAAAAATAAGCGCTTGTAGTCCTATTTTTATCACAAGCAATCGG
>JANMIS010000303.1:0-2225 GCA_031375925.1 Synechococcales cyanobacterium OTE_70_concoct_197_sub | reverse complement strand
ATTTGCGCCCATTCCTGTGAAGTCGAAGTACCAGGGAAACCCCAGAGCCGTATCCCTGACCTAGTTGTCCTTGATGACATTCATCTCACGTTGCTAAAAAAACGGGCAACCATTACCCGCAAAATGCCCCCGCCCCGGCTGATTGTCGAGGTCGTTTCCCCTGGCGGCGAGACTTCAGAGAACTACATCCGAGACTATCAGGACAAGCGAGACCAATACGCGGCGATCGGCGTCCCTGAATATTGGCTGATTGACCCCGATCGCGCTTGGGTCATGGTCGGGTCACTGGTATCAGGGGCTTACCTGTTCCAAACCTTCCAAGGGAATCAGCCGATCGTCTCTCCCACGTTCCCAGAGTTGAAGCTGACGGCGGCGATCGTCTTGGGGGCTTAAATGACATTCACTAAAGTCAGATTTACAAGTTTTGAGGAGTACCTGACGGCGGACCCGTCCGATCTGCCAGAGGGTCGGTGTGAGTATTGGGATGGAGAGTTACGTCCGGTTATGGTTGAATCGTTGCTCAATGAGATGATCGCTAACTATTTAGCCTCTGTGTTGTGGCAAATAGGGATTGACCAAATGTTAGTCAGCCCTGGAAAGGTTCAAATCGTCGTCAGCGGTAGACCTAAAACCCGATACCCAGACCTGACACTTTTGGATGAGGCTCATCTGACACTGATGGAAAGCGGGACCTGTCTTAGACCCACCATGCCCCCTCCCCCGCTTGTAGTCGAAGTCGTTTCGCCCGGTAATGAGGATTCAGAAAACTACGTCCGTGACTATCAGGACAAGCGGGACCAATACGCCGATCGCGGTATTCCTGAATATTGGCTTGTGGATCCACAGCGATCGTGGGTGATGGTCGGTACGCTTGTGGCGGGTCGGTACCAGTTCACGACGTTCAGAGGGAATCAAGCGATCGGCTCTCAAGCTTTACCAACATTGGACCTTACGGTTACACGTCTTTTATCCGTAGGGAAACGCTGACGGCGGCGATCGGCTTGGGGATTTAGGACTTGCTCTATTGTTAAGTTAAAAGTTGAAAAGTTGAAATCGCATAAAATATAAATAGCAGTCTAAAAAACAACCCTAAAATCTATGACGACTCGACGAGGCAGACCAAAAGGCACAAAACTAACCGATCGTGTATCATTTCGCGTGACCGCAGATCATAAAATTAGAATTGAGACTTTTTGTCTTGAGGCGAATTTGCTGCAAAAAGAATTTGTTTTAATGGCGATCGATGAATATTTCACAAACACAACATTAAAAAACCCCAAAGCCTTAGCCTAGGGGTCTTTTAATTATTCTCTCTAAAATCTTTTCCTAACTTAGCGGAGCCGGAAAGCTTTTAGATCACGCATCCATTTCTGGGTGCCTCTAAATTCAATGTTAACTTTTTTTCAAGCTTCTGCAAGCCCAAATTCTGTAGATTTCTCCCTTCATTATAGCTCAATTGGATCCGCAACGACATCAGTAGTAGGGTTGAAACCTTTGGTATCAGTGGGAGATAGCGATCGTTTCCTACCGGAATTTCGACAATCAGCGATACCCGATCGTCTCACCCTGGCTAACGTCCAATGGGTCGAAGGGGACGCAGCGATCGAGCTACAGGCATCAGAAGCCATCGCCAAAGTCCAACGGGTAACAAGCTACGTCACAAGCCCAGCGCGTCAAATACTAGATCGCTATCAATTCATGGCGGCGGGCGCTTGGTATGCCCTGGGTACAACCATCAACGGCGAAACGGCATCCATCCCCTACGTCAAACCTCTGAACCCAAGAGAAGAGATTAAGCACCGTGGTTTCGGCATCGCGCCCAAAATTAGAACTGTCAAATACCCAACACCTGAAGGCATGGAAGCAGCGCCGCTCTTGCCTTGGGTACCAAAGGAAGACGCTCAACTCATCTACGATCGCTACCACATAACCCCAGAACCGAATGAAAGTTTCTGGCAGGTGGTGAAGCGGTGCTGTCTACCGATCGCCCTGACTGAGGGACTTAAAAAAGCCTTAGCCCTCATCGCTCACGGCATCCCAGCGATCGCCCTACGAGGCATCACCCAATGGCATCAGAAGGGCACTAAAGCGCTTCATCCCGTCATTGCGTCCGTCCTATCCCCCGGCCATAAGGTTTCTATTTTTTTTGACAAAGACAAGAAGCTGACCACTCAGAAAAATGTCCGGCAACAGATTCTAGGACTAGGAGCAGCGGTCAAAGACGC
>JANMIS010000300.1:0-2365 GCA_031375925.1 Synechococcales cyanobacterium OTE_70_concoct_197_sub | reverse complement strand
CTAGCCAAACCACTACTCAATAGCCACAGACCCACCGACCCCCATCGTTCCCAAATCCTCCAATTCCGTCGGTGTAGATCGCCTGAACGAATGAATACACAAAAATGAAATCTCCACAGGTTTAATCTAGGTCGCCTCCTTAGAATAGCGAAATTTGGGTTTCGCGTAGCAATAGCTATTGCTAGTTTTAAGATTTAACCTGGCACGATCGATCGCACCATCCCAAACGCAGCCTGACGAAACGGCTTCGGCACATGGGATAAGACCAACCCTGCGATCGCCTTTTTCGACGAATGCGATCGGCCTAACTTGACTAACTCCCGGCCCCGATGCACCTCTCCTTTTTCAATCAAACGTAAACCCAATAGCAATTGAGTTTCCACTAATCGAGATTGACGAATTGCTTCAATGGTTTTAGTTTCAAATCGATAGGCATTCAAATATTGCAGCTTATCTGTGAAATAGGGAATTGCCCGATCGATCCCTTGTTGTTCTGCATGAAAGCGATATGCCATCAGCCTTTCTGCTACATAAGCACCCTGACGACCCGAAAGCGCAAATCGCACAAACAGATCATTGTCTTCGCAGTTTTGCCAATCTTGACGCATGTAATCGAGATCTTTCAGCGCATCTAATCGCCATAGCGTTGCACCAATTTGTAAACTCTGAATTACAAAGACCTGGTGCAGCAAATCTGGTAATATTCCCGAATCAAGCTGAGACCTGCCCCACTTCACCGAATTCGCATCACTCCAATTTGTCTGAATCTCTCCTTTTTCATCCATCACCCAATGATCCGAGGCGACTAAATCTACAGCCGGATTTTGGTCTAGCACTTGGTGCATCTTTGCGAGAAAATCGGGCATGAGCCGATCGTCGTCATCGAATTTGACAAAATACTCTCCCGTTGCCGCCTCGTAGCCCGATCGCATATTGTTGCTCTTGCCAATATTCGACTCATGCCGAATGTACCGAATCCGTTTATCATCAAAGCCTGACATTAATTCCGGTGTCCCATCCCGAGATCCGTCATCGCAGACAATCAACTCCCAATCAGAAAAACTCTGCGCTTGCACTGAAGCGATTGCCTCCGGCAAAAAATGGGCACGATTATAGGTAGGGATACAAACGCTAACCTTCACCATCATCCACCTCACGACAACTTTCACTTCCTACTATTCCCCATTCTTAATTTCTAATTCCTATGCGTATTGTGATGCTCTCTGCGACCTTCCCCTATCCCCCGAGTAACGGAGGGACTCAAGTTCGCACCTTTAATTTATTGAAATATCTCCATCAACGTCATGAAGTGACGATCGCCACCCTCAAAACGCCAGATATTAGACCCGAAGACATTGAAGCCTTGCGTGAATTTGCCACAGAGGTCGTAGTCTTCGATCGTCCTCCCTCTCCTGACAAATCCCTAAGCTCAAAGATTCGGCGAGGTGTGGACTTCCTCCGCACCGGAACTCCGTCAGGCGTTAGGTCAAGCGATTCCCCTGAACTGCAAGCCTGGATTGAGCAGGCCGTCAAAGACTATAAGTTTGACATCATCACTTGCGAACATAGCGTTAACGAGATTTATATAAAGTCCAATTGGAAAAAACATATCAGAACGATCGTCAATGTACACAGCTCAGTTTACGCCACCTGTAAAAATCAACTCGAAACTAAAACCGCTGAAAAACCAATGCGCGATCGAATTAACTTACCTTTACTAAAACGCTACGAACAACGTTTTAGCCAAAAATTTAGCACCGTGGTGGTCACGACTAACGACGATGCACAGCAGTTTAAAACCTTTGTTCCCAATACCCCGATCGCCATCATTCCCAATGGTGTAGACTTCACTGATTTTCCCTACCGCTCAAAAGATCCCAACAATCACGACTTGATCTTTATTGGCGCAATGGACAACCTTGCCAACATTGATGCCGCTCGATTTTTAGCCCAAGAAATTTTTCCAGAAATCCGATCGCGCTACCCAAATTCAAAACTCATGCTCGTCGGATCTCGTCCTGTCCCTGAAGTTCTTGAACTCGCAAATCTCCCCAACATCGTCGTCACCGGAGCCGTGGACTCGATCGCCAAATATCTTCATCAGGCCAGCGTCTGCATCATCCCCATGAGAACCGGGTTTGGAATTAAAAACAAAACCCTCGAAGCCATGGCCGCCGGAACGCCTGTAGTGGCCAGCGATCGAGGACTTGAAGGATTAGAACTAGACCCATCCCATCCCATAGCCCTCCGCGCCAACCAACAGAGCGAATATATTGCGGCAATTACGCAACTATTAGATAACATAGCCTTGAGGAAAGCAATTTCTCAAAATGCCCGAGCCTATATTGAACGCGACTTCACTTGG
>JANMIS010000283.1:0-3110 GCA_031375925.1 Synechococcales cyanobacterium OTE_70_concoct_197_sub | reverse complement strand
TCAGTCTATGAAACCCTAGAAATATTTATCCAATTCAAACAGGGCGCACTAGCAAAAAAAACGGTTCTATTCAATGTTCCTTTGCATGACCAAGAATCCTCTTGGGATATGCTCGTTTCGGCGCTTTGTATGTATTGGGCTGATATTGATCAAGCCCGATCGCGCATTGCTTTACCATTGGCTTCGTTTTTTAACCAAGCCCGATCGGCAGGATTCCTGTGGTTTGCGATGGAAACGGCAGAACTACTCAGTAAAGTGGATGATAGCTGCGACTGGGAACAAGCGACCGAACTATTTCGAGAAGGAACTGAATATCAACCGATCGCCCCGATTCTCCAAGCCCAAGAATCCTGGGAACTCTCCCTCAACGCCCTCGCTAATCTCAATCAAAGTACTCAAGTAGCCCCTAAAAATCAATCCACTCGTCTAGTTTGGACCTTGAGTGGATTATCAGCCAGCCAACTTCAACCCCGAGAGCAATCCCTCAATGCTAAAGGCGGCTGGAACAAAGGTCGTCCGATCGCCCTAAAACGCCTCAGTACTTCGATCGGGGATTTTCCCTATCTAACGCCGCAAGACATTCAAGTGTGTAGTCACATCAGCGCTGACTATGCACAATCGGGTCGCTATAACTACTATGGCAAAGTGGAATATGTTTTTGACGATCGGGTTTTTTCCTCATTGGTGGGCCATCCGAGCGTCTACTGGGAAACCAATCCCGGCGTGCCGATCGAAATTGTCAAAGGTTCCCCGGAACTGCGCGTCATTCAAAAGAAAGGCGGAAAACTGGTTCTACAATTTGAACCCAAATTGCCTAGCGGACAGGATGTGGTATTGAGTCGAGAAACGCCCACTCGAATCAAAGTCATTGATATTACGCCCGAGCATCGTCGCATTAGTGAACTCCTAGGATCTGCAAATAAATTAGAGGTTCCCGAATCTGCAAAAGATAAAGTGTTGGCGGCGATCGGAGCAGTCTCTGGCATTGTTACCGTGCATTCAGATATTGGGGGAGACTTCGTTGATGCTGAAGAAGTGGAAGCCTTGGCGACTCCGCACATTCACCTTTTGCCGTCCGGTGCGGGATTGCGAATGATGGTGTTAGCTTCGCCCTTTGGATCTGCCGGGACTTACTATCGGCCTGGGAGCGGCGGTGAAACGGTGATTGCTGAAGTCTCTGGTAAGCGGCTTCAAACCACTCGCAAACTTAAAGAAGAAAAGAAACTTGCAAAGGCAGTGGTCAATGATTGTCCGGCGCTGTTGGGTTGGGAGCAGTCGGATGGGGAATGGGTGATTGAAACGCCAGAAGCTTCATTAGAGTTGCTTTTAGAGTTGCAGGCGTTGGGCGATCGGGCGGTTGTAGAATGGCCCCAAGGCGAAAAAATGAAAATTAGCCAAACCGCAGGTCTCGGTAATTTCCATATCAAACTCAAAACCCAAAACGAGTGGTTTGATATGAATGGTGAACTGCGACTTCCCGATGGCAGCGTGGTCGAAATGCAAACTTTATTGAAATTGCTGGATACGTCTTCTACAGGTCGATTTGTTTCTTTGGGAGAAGGGCAATTCTTAGCCTTAACCGATGAATTCAGGCGACGACTAGAAGAACTGCGCGCATACTCTGACGGCACCGCCAAAGGTAGGCGGTTTAACAAACTCGCAGCAATCACCATGGAAGACTGGATTGATGAAGTCGGTAGCATCGAATCAGACAAAGCTTGGAAAGAACAGATTGCCACCATCAAATCCCTACGAGACTATCAGCCCGAACTGCCCTCCACTTTGCAAGCGTCACTACGCGATTATCAAGTGGATGGTTTCAACTGGATGTCACGGCTATCGAAGTGGGGCGTGGGCGCTTGCCTTGCCGATGACATGGGTTTGGGGAAGACTTTGCAGACTTTGGCGGTGATGTTGAAGCGTGCGCCGGATGGTCCCATTTTGGCGATCGCCCCCACTTCTGTCTGTATGAATTGGATGGGGGAAGCTCAGCGGTTTGCTCCCACTTTAAATCCCATTCAGTTTGGCTCTGGCAATCGTCAGGTGATGCTGGATGAATTGAAACCCTTTGATTTAATTGTTTGTAGTTATGGTTTGCTACAACAAGAAGAAGTCGCTGAAATGCTTTCCAAAGTTCATTGGCAGATGATTGTCCTAGATGAAGCGCAATCTATTAAAAACTTCGCGACTAAACGATCGCAGGCAGCCATGAATCTTCAGGCAGACTTTAAATTACTCACCACCGGAACGCCCATTGAAAACCATTTAGGCGAACTCTGGAATCTGTTTAGATTTATCAATCCAGGATTGCTGGGTTCTCTCGATCAATTTAATCAAAATTACGCCAATGCGATCGAACGAGGCCAAGACAAAAAAGCTCGCGATCGTTTGCGTAAATTAATCCAACCGTTTATCCTGCGCCGTACTAAAAACCAAGTTCTACAAGAACTCCCCTCACGTACTGAGATCACATTGCAAGTTGAACTCAGTCAAGCGGAAATGGTGTTTTATGAAGCGCTGCGCCGGGAAGCGATCGCCAAGCTCGAAGGAAGCGATGCCCAAGCGGGCCAAAAACATCTCCAAGTCTTAGCTGAAATCATGCGATTACGCCGAGCTTGCTGCAACACCCAACTGGTTAAACCTGAAATCGCCCTGCCCAGCGCCAAGCTTCAAATGTTTAGCGAGGTCTTAACAGAACTGCTCGACAACGGCCACAAAGCTTTGGTGTTCAGTCAGTTTGTAGACCATTTAGGCTTCATACGCGCATACCTTGAAGACAATAATATTGCCTACCAATACCTCGACGGCAGTACCGCGATGAAAGATCGGAAAAAGCGCGTAGATGCATTCCAAGCCGGGGAAGGAGATGTCTTCCTAATCAGTCTCAAAGCAGGCGGCACGGGCCTAAATCTAACGGCAGCGGATTATGTGATTCACATGGATCCTTGGTGGAATCCGGCTGTGGAAGACCAAGCATCCGATCGTGCCCACCGCATGGGACAAAAGCGTCCGGTGACGATCTATCGCATCGTGGCGAAAAATACGATCGAAGAAAAAATCGTCCAACTCCACCAGCAAAAGCGCGATCTCGCCGATAGTCTCCTCGAAGG
>JANMIS010000277.1:0-3341 GCA_031375925.1 Synechococcales cyanobacterium OTE_70_concoct_197_sub | reverse complement strand
ATTCCTGCGCACCTGGGCACTGACTGCGTTTAGACATGCAGGCTTTGAGTCGTTAACCAAAGCCCTACGCTTGTCCAGTCATAACCTCCCAAAGCTGATTTCTTTTCTTTAGAGAATCAGCCCTACCCAGAATTGGGGGTTAGGGGGCCTCTAAACATCACCGCGAATTTCTTCAACGACGCCATCGCGCAGAAGTAACTCAACATTCATTTTAGAAATCAGATTGTCACCGACTTCAATCTTGAAAGTGCTGACAACTTGGCCTTGATCGACTTCCTGTTCAATGCTTAGGGTTTGAACCTGCTGCAATTGCTGAAGGACTTGGTTTTTTTGCTCTAGCAGTTCACTTTTGCCTTGGTTGAACTGCATTTTCACCCCTTCCATTTGCTGAAGGGTATCAGGCCCTGGCGGCTGAATGGATTGCTTTTGCAGGTCCATCAGCACTTGCTGAAGCTGTAAATCAAGACCTTGAAGTTGACCATCGACTTGGTTTAGCTGGGCTTGAAGCGCTTGTTGGGCCTCTTCTTTCCATCGGGGAGTGACGATCGCTTTGATGTTCACTTGGCGCTGAATCATCAAGTTAGAAGTTTCCATAGAACTTAAAATTCCTAGTCTAGACAAAGATCTCGTTTATGATAGCCGCATATTGCTCCGCAACCACATTCCGCCGCACCTTAAGCGTCTGAGTCAGCAGGCCATTTTCCACCGTGAAGGCTTCCGGGAGTAACCTAAAAGACACAATCCGATCGTCCGGGCGATAACCTGCGAGATCTTTGACCCGTTGCAGTAATTCAGATTTAAATAAATCCTGAATCGGCTTGCTGTTCAAATCAATCTCACCACTGTAGCCCTGCTGTTCAGACCATTGCTGAAGCGCATCGAGGTTTGGGACGATTAAAGCGCCGATCGCCTTTTGGTCTTGGCCTACTAGCATGATTTGATCTACATAGGGACTTCTGAGACAGGCGTTTTCAATAGGTAGTGGCTCAATATTTTCGCCGTTGCTCAGGACAATAGTGTCTTTCGCACGACCTGTCAGGACCAAATCTCCCCATTCCGTGACATAGCCCAAGTCACCAGAGTCAAACCAGCCATCGGGGTCGATCGCCTTTCGAGTCGCTTCAGGATTATTGAAATAGCCTTTCATGATTTGGGGTCCACGTAAAAGCACAACGCCTTTTTGACCTGTTCCCACTTCGCGGCGAGACTCCAAATCCACGATTTTCGTTTCGGTGTACATGAGCGGTTGACCATCCGCACCGCGCAGGTTCCGCCATGGGCGACGGACGTGGGTGATGGGTGAGGTTTCGGTTAAGCCATAACCACCAAGGACTTCGACACCAATGATTTCAAAGAAGTCTTCTAGGTGATCGGCGATCGAACCTCCACCACTAACGACATATTCAATATTGCCAATGCCCGCCCGAATTTTGGAATAAACGAGCTTGTCGCCGACTTTATGAAATGCCCAGAAAAATGGAAACTTGAGAATAGCCATCAGTTTGTCAATGGAGCTGGGATTGAGATTGTCCAAATGCAAATTTTGTAAGGTGCGTTTGTTATTGATGTGGGTTTGGCTGGCTGTGAGAAATCGGTTGACGAGCTTTTGTTTGTCAGCAGGTTGATCGCGGAATTGTTTTTGAATGCCTTCGTAGATCGATTCCCAAAGACGGGGAACCCCGACCATATATTGCGGGCTATGGGTTTTTAAGTCTTTTTTGACATATCTGATATTGGTGTAGAACTGGGTGCAGCCACGGGAAAAAATAAAGTATTCAAACGTCCGTTCATAGGTGTGCCAAATCGGCAAGATGCTCATGACCCGATCGCCTTCATTAAGCTGCAATACACAAGAGGCTGAATTAACCTGGTGAATCAAATTGCCATGGGTCAGCATTACGCCCTTAGGCATTCCAGAGGTACCTGAGGTATACATCAAAGTGGCGAGGGAATTGCGATCGAAGCCATGGGGAATCAATTCGGCATTGGGTGCAAGCGCAAGAATTTGTGAAAAGTTGTAGATTTTTAAATCAGCATCAGCCGGGGCCGCTTCATCACTCAAAAGAATGATAAACTCCAGCGCAAAATCATCTAGGCCCGATCGGAGTTTTTTAAACAATGCCAGGTCTTCAACAATGAGCGCAACGGCTCCACTGTTTTGCAAAATGAACAGCAATTCTTTAACATCTGCTTGAGCGCTCCGCACCACATTGGCGGCCCCTGCGTACATAATGCCTTGGTCTGCGACGAGCCAGCGGGGTTGATTATCCGAAAATAAGGCGACGCGCTTGGGGTATATTTCATCCGTGGGGACCACTCCAAGAAACTGGAGTCCAGCAGCGAACCGTTGCATTTGCTGGTGCAGTTGGCCATAGGTGAGGCGCACTTCGGGTTCGCGGTGGGGGTCACAGCAGGCGGTGGTGTTGACGAACTTGCGGGCGGCTATAGTCCAGACATCTGGCAGGCTGTTGCATTGGAGGTAGTCCTGCGATCGGGCTAAGTTTGCTTGTTCTTGGGGATGAAGGGATGCGCCTGCCATGATGTTAAGTCCTCGCAAAGGTTTTTTGATCGGGGTTTGATGCTTTATTATTCCCGAATTTTGTAAGCTTGGGGCATTTAGTTGTGACGAATCTGGGGGTGGCAGATGTTTTGTATAGAAATGAGCCGATCGAGTTAAAATTTTTCCCGTCACCGCATTAGAAGTCACCGCATTAGAATTAGTCTTCATCTTCATTCCCTGACTACGCCATGACTCAGAGTCCATTTGATCAACTGTCGAAAAGTTATCTTGAGGAATTCTTAAAACCAATTGGTACAGTGGAGCGGCAATACGAAATCCCTGGGGAAGCGAAACATGTTGATGTATGGTTTATCCCGAATCAGAACATTACAGAACCGATTGATGATTTAGGACTGCTTGGACAAATGGCAAAAACGCCTTGCCTCATTGAGCCTTATCACAATCCGCCGACTCGCGAAGAAATCCGAACCTGCATTCTAAAACTTCTCTGGATCAATGAAGCTCCTGAAGGATTTCCACGCCCACAAAAAATCTCAAGGGATTTATACCCTCGGTCCTGGCTTACGAACAATCTTGGTTTCGATTGACGAACTCCCCAGCAACCAAAAGACCCTTTGGATCAGACTTTTGGGTCGCGACCAAACTCAAATCTCTGCCTTGCGTGAAGTTTCTAACCTGCCAAAAGATCATCCACGACGCAACAAAATTCTGCGCTTATTAGCCTCATGGGGCGTTAAGATTGAAACGGGTGAAGTAGAAAGCTTTGTAGGACAGGAGATGATCATGGCATTTTCGCAAGCATTTTTGGACTGGGAACAAG
>JANMIS010000250.1:0-2623 GCA_031375925.1 Synechococcales cyanobacterium OTE_70_concoct_197_sub | reverse complement strand
GCTAATTTGTCTGACTCAACAATTACGCCGTCTTGCATATGAATAATCCGATTGGTCTGCGCGGCAACGCCTGAATCATGGGTGACGATCGCGATCGTGGTGCCTTGCTTATTCAATTCTGTCAGTAGGTTCATAATATCGTGAGAGGTTTGTGAGTCTAATGCGCCTGTGGGTTCATCAGCTAATACTAAAGCTGGCTGATTCACTAGCGCACGGGCAATCGCGACTCGCTGCTGCTGTCCGCCGGAAAGCTGGCTAGGGCGATTGCTCAAACGATCGCCTAATCCAATTTGTTCAAGTGATCGGGTTGCAGATTTGATGCGTTGCGATCGAGAGACGTTGGCATAGATCATCGGGAGCATGACATTTTCAAGTGCGGTTAGTCGTGGCAATAGATTAAATTGTTGAAATACAAAACCAATATACTGATTGCGAATATCTGCCAGTCCGTCATCATCTAAGCTTGTGAGATTTCTATTGTCTAAAATATACTTCCCACTGGAGGGCCGATCGAGGCAGCCAATGATATTCATCAGCGTGGATTTCCCAGAGCCAGAAGCTCCCATAATCGCAACATATTCTCCCACTTCGACCGAGAGATCAATCTTTTTCAGAATAGGAACATCCAAATCTGCCAAGTGGTAAGTTTTTGTAATATTTGACATTGAAATCATGTTTTTCATGGTGATATTAAAAACGATCGCTGAAGAAAGGTAATTTCTATTGTCAGCGATCGGTATTACAGTATTGTTGAGTCAAACCCTAAGGGCTATCCTGTAAAATTGGACCACTCTATCATGAGGTTGTTATGCACCAATAAAGTACCTGGAGAAGCCCAAGCGACCCGTTCTGCTTCATCCCGTTCCGCATAGTTCCTAACATTTCCTCGAAGCGTAACTTCACCACCATGGGTTTCTACTTCAATCTTGTTAGCATCAATTAAAGCACTTCGTTCAAATGCCGATCGAATAGCAGCTTTAACTTCAGTTGATGTGGGTTTGGGTTTTAATAAAATCATATTAGAAACCCCTTTTACCCCAATTAAATGGTGAACAACACTTTCAGCGGCATTCTTCATATACTGCCACTCTACCTCACCATCTAGCGTGATCCACCCTCTGCGAACCGTTGCTGTTACTTGTCCAGTGGGAACACCTGACGACCATTCAAGGTGATGGGCCGCAGCAATAGCAATGTCCTCATCAGTGTGTTTAACGGAACCTGGCACCTTCAGTTCAATCTCATCTGCGATCGCCTTGACTCCCTCAATTCTTTTGACGCTGCGTACAGCCTCCCATTTCTCCATATAGCTATCAGCGTGACCATTAAGTGTGACTACGCCATCATGAACCAATACGCTAAGATTAGTGACTTTTGCACTAGGTTCATACGTCAATTCGGCTACGATATCATCTTTTAGCTGGCCATCTGTTTTGTAGCTAGTGAATTCTAAAGTGCTTTTCATGATGTTTGCCGTAGTAATTACGAATTTAAAAAATCTTTGAATTGAATGTTGAACTTTAGACGATGTTTAATCTAACCACCCATACTACGGTCCCATAAACAACAGAGAAAACTCTCTACCTTTTGACTTTTGATTGCATTACTGACTATGAAGGGCGGCGATCGGATCAAGTCTCGCTGCATTACGGGCTGGAATTCCACCTGCTAACACACCCACAATTAACGAAAGTCCGAATCCCGCACCGATCGACCATAATGGAATAATAAATGGGAATTTAAAGACGGTTGCAGCAGTAAATGCCAAAGCAACTCCTAAGACTATTCCGATCGCGCCACCCACCGTTGAGATGACGATCGCTTCGGTTAAGAATTGGCTCAAAATGCTGCTGCTAGTGGCCCCGACTGCTTTGCGAATGCCGATTTCGCGGGTGCGTTCCATCACTGAAACCAACATGATATTCGCAATGCCAATGCCGCCGACTAGGAGAGAAATACCTGCGATCGCCCCTATTAGCAGCGTTAACGATCCCATCACACTGGTAAATGTTTTGATAATATCAACTTGATTGATAATCCGAAAATCATCCAGCTTTGGTGGATGAATCCGATGCCGCAGACGCAAAATATTAGTCACCTGAAACTGCGCCGAGTTAAGCTGATCCGCGCTGCTGGCTTCTAACCAAAAGCCGTTAACTGCCACACCTGCCAAGGCATTATTGCCGACAATTTGGGCCGACATGTTGCTCAGGGGAATATAAATGACATCATCAAGATCCTGACCGCCCACTGATCCCTTTGATTGCGCAATGCCGACGATCGTGTAGCGTTTGTTTTGGATGCGGATATCTGCACCGATCGGGGATTCGTCTGGATTAAACAGACTATCGCGCACCTTGGAGCCAAGAAACGCGACGGGTCGAGCACTATCCAAATCCTCTTGACGAAAAAAGCTCCCCAATTCAGCCTGAATATTCCTCATGACTGGCAGCGCCAAATCGGTGCCGACGAGGGCTGTTGTGGTGTTGCGGGCACCCCGGACGACCTGGATTTGATTGCGCTGCAAAAATGCTGCAACTGATTTGGCGGCGGGGACTTGCTTAGCGATCGCTTGGGCATCTTCCCAGGTGAGTGTCGTCGCTGAACCCGCGCCTTGACTCAC
>JANMIS010000229.1:0-6540 GCA_031375925.1 Synechococcales cyanobacterium OTE_70_concoct_197_sub | reverse complement strand
GCCCCCCGCCCTCGGAAGGCTGTGATTGTTAGTACTGTTCTGTTGCATGTGGCTCCGCTGCTGGCTTTGTATCCGCCCTTTTTTAGTTGGCAGGCGATCGGGGTGGCGGTTGTTATCTATGCAATGACGATCGGGCTGGGCATCTCCCTTGGGTTTCACCGGATGGCAGCCCATCGTAGCTTTGTGGTGCCGAAGCCGTTAGAGTATTTTTTCATCATGTGTGGGACGTTGGCTGGCCAAGGCTCTGTGCTGGGTTGGGTTGGGTATCACCGGATGCACCACTTATACACTGATGAAACCAAAGACCCGCATGACTCTCATCGTGGTTTTTGGTGGAGCCACTTGAGTTGGTTTATGCATGAAGTGCCTAATGAACCGGAACGGCTGCGCTTGACGAAGGATATTGCTAGCGATCGGTTCTACGTCTTCTGTCATAAGTATCACACTCTGTTGCAGGTTGCCCTTGGGGTGCTGCTGTATGCCTGGGGTGGAATGCCGTTTGTGGTGTGGGGTATTTTCGTTCGGTTGATTGTGGGTTTCCACAGCACGTTCTTTGTAAACAGCGTCTGCCACATGTTTGGCTATCGCTCCCATGATACAAAAGACACCTCGACGAATAACTGGTGGGTAGCGCTTTTGACCTTTGGTGAAGGCTGGCACAACAATCATCATGCGGTTCAGTCTTCGGCGCGGTTCGGTTGGAACTGGTGGGAGATTGATATGGTTTGGATGGTGATTCGATCGCTCGAAAAACTCGGTTTAGCGACAAAGGTTAAAACCAGACGAGTTTGATTGAATATGAATGATTGAACATAAAAAAGCCCCAAGATCAATTGGGGCTTTTTTAGTGATTGATTATCCCAATATACAATAGGGGTACTAACAGCGAGAAAGGAGCCGATCGATGACGATTTCCTACGGCACTGTACCGATGATTGCTACTCAGCGCCGCATGACGTTGGCGCAGTATCTCGCCTATGACGATGGGACAGATGCGCGTTATGAGCTTGAGAATGGAGTTTTGGTATTGATGGGTACAGAGAGTACGGTCAATACGGCGATTTTCAGCTTCTTATTTGCAGTTTTTCTAGGTTTAGGCATTGAGGCGCAGCGGCGATTTTGGCAGCAGATAATTAAGGTAAGGGCGATCGTGTCAATTTTAAGTCTGGATTAATGGCCGATCGGGACTGTACTTGAGTCGGAGCAATTGACGGTGATGAAGCGGAAGCATCGCATAGGTTTGCCCTTGGTCATCGCTGAAATCGACCTCATAAATATCGGGGGCTAGAACTTCTACGATCGTCCCGACTTGCCCAACAGAAAGACCTCGATCAGGCAGATTCTCGATTAGAGCAACCATATCTAGGTATTGAATCCCACTGGAGTGTAAAACTTTCTGTAACGAATACTGTGCAGATTGTTTGTACTGTTCTCTCTGATGCACTTGTTCTGCTACTTCTTCCGGTGAGACCTCACGATAGGTCGAAGTTCCGTCCTCATGGTGAATGGTGACGGAATAACCATTTTGTTGAATGGCTTGATAATGTTTGCCACGAACGAGTTTTTCAGGCGAAATTTGGCGAAAATCAATTTCGGGCATCAAGTCATCGTTACTGTCCATAGGAGCGTTAGTTTCGAGCATAGAGTTTTGCCTCTCGGGTGGTACAAGGGCGGGCACTGATAATTCGAATGTTTTGTCCCCGTTCTGTATAGACTACAAAAATAGGTCTTCCTTGGGAGGACATTCCAATATCAATGTAACGTTCTTCTTCCTCAGAATGGAATGTGTCATTAAGCGTGATTGCCTCTCGATCGTTGAAAACAGTCGCTGCTTCTTCAAAGGACACATCATGTTTCTTGAAGTTTCGATCGGCTTTGTCTTCATCCCACTCAATCTGAGGTGCCATTACTAATGCTCATTTCCGACTGTGTTATTAGAAATATTATGTGCTACTGAGATTTCTATCGCCCGATGTTGACAGATTACTGCTGCTACCTACTTCTTAACCCGATCGGCCTCGATCGCCAACTTCGCCCCCGGCACCTGACGAACCGCATCCATCACCGCCACGACTTTCCCATGGGACACTGCCTCATCAGCCCGAATCAACACTGTTTTCTGGGTCGTCTTTTCCAGCCTGGTTTTGATGCCGTCACGTAATGCAGCCAAATCGATCGGCTTTTGATTCAGCGCTAAGTTTCGTTGGGGATCGATCGACACTGTTACCAGTGTTTCGGTATCGATCGGTTTACGGGTCTGTGCGCCGGGTAAACTAACAGGCAAACCTTGGGATTGCGTCAAAGACAACGTGGACATAATAAAAAACGTCAGCAGCGCAAAGACCACATCGATCATCGGCAGAATATTGATTTGAAACGGTTGGTCCGGCTCTTCGGGTAAACGCATGGCAACTGACTGGGGTAGCAAGTAGCTCATTCTAACGGATGATTTATGGTTTTTAAAATCTTCTCTAACCTCTCATTTAAAGCTTCATTTAAGGCACTTTGCGATTGATAGATCCGATCGCCCAAGCCGCTGCAACCCCACCTAAAAGCCCGAATAAATGCCCTTCCCAAGAAATTCCAACCCGCACAGGCAAAATCCCCCAAATCATTCCGCCAAACATAATCAGCACTAATGTCGCCACCGCGATCGACCCCAAACTGCGCTCAAAATAAGCCCGCGTCACCAAAAAGCCAAAATACCCAAACACCACGCCACTCGCACCAATATGTACTGTGTTCGCCCCACCAAACAGCCATGTTCCCAGGCCGCTTGCGATCGCCGTCAGTACCGTCACCGCAATCCACTCACTCCGGTCCTTCGCCATAATCAACGCACTCAGCACCACCAGCGGAATGGTATTGCTAATCAAATGCCACCAACTCCCATGGAGAAACGGCGCAAACAAAATGCCCTGCAATCCCATAATGCTACGCGGGCGAATCCCAAAACCATTCAAACGCTGATTTAATAGTGCATTCGCAAGTTCGATCGCCCACAGTAGCACCACCGTCGAGATCAGTAGATTGCCCTGAGCTTTCAGTTCTTGGAACAGTCCTGCGGTTTCTTGTTTAGCAGAGCCAATGGATTCGCGTGACGGCATGGTTAAATCCTGAGAGCAGGTGTGTGATGATACCGCTAATGTAACTTATTCTTTTGGAATCATGTCTGAGAATTTTGCGATCGGCCTCGCCATTTGGGGTTACAAAAACTGGCTAGGAGATTTGTTTCCTGAAAAAACGCCCGCTCAAGACTTTTTGAAATGCTATTCGCAGCGGTTTTCCGTAGTGGAAGGCAACACGACGTTTTACTCCATTCCCAGTCCTGAAGTTGTAAAGCGTTGGAAACTAGAAACCCCAACCGGATTTAAGTTTTTTCCGAAATTGCCAAAATCCATTACGCACTCGTCCGGTGGTCGGCTAATGCCCAACCTGCCACAAGCGTTCCAGTTCCTTGAATTGATGCAGGGACTGGACAGTCGGCTCGGTGGGATTTTCTTGCAATTGCCACCAAGCTATAGTCCTGCAAATTTTAAAGATTTGGAGTTGTTTCTGGCAAGTTGGCGATCGGCTACCCAAACGCCACTATTCCTAGAAGTCCGTCACCTTCAATGGTTTCACTATCGTCAAGTCGGTCGGCTCAACCGCTTATTAATAAAACACCAAATCGATCGTGTTATGCTCGACACTAGACCGATTTACAACGCAGATGACAACCCTCAGCAATACTCTGCAAACACGAAGCCCAACGTTCCAGTACAACCGATCGTCACCGCTGGAACTGCATTTGTGCGATATATTAGTCATCCGATTTGCGATCGAAATACCGAATACTTAACCGAATGGGTAAAGCAGGTTTCCACTTGGTTGATGCAGGGCAAAACAATATATTTCTTTGTGCATTGTCCTCTAGAAGACAACTCGCCGCAGAATGCGCGTTATTTTCAAGAATTACTGGAACGATCGGGCGTGCAAGTCCCGCCACTCCCTTGGAATATTTTACCAAGTCCAGATTTGACGCAGTTGGGCTTATTTGAAGCGTAAAATCGATCGCGAAATAATCATCTTCAAAATCTTCAAAATCTTTGGCGCATCAAACTTTTCAGCATACTCAGGTGAAAATTCAACTGTTAGGGTCGGACGATCGCTCTCTATCCCGCTCACCTCAGCGCGAATGAAGGTCCAAGAGTCTGCAATTGTAAAGCACCCAAAGATTTCCTGAATAGCTTGCTCTTGAAGTTGCTGATTCAGCCAAGCCGCAGCAAGCAATTGGCCATACAATTGAAAGATTGGATTCGTATTTTCAATACCGCGCTTCGTCTCAACCATCACAAAATAAGGACATTGAATGCGGCCCGCAAAACTCGGACCCATGACACCATCTGCAATGCCCTCTAGTCCAAACTTTGCATATTTCGCCGAAAGTCCCACCTCCGCCCAAATCTGAATATTGTCCTGTTCTGCAAGCTGCAACAGCGGATAGATCGCCCGAGACCATAGCGTCGCCTCATTAAACAAATGCACTTGAACGGTCTGCAATCCTGCTTGTAGATCCGCGAGGTATTGCATTTCCCGATCGGACAGCAGCATGTTAGCCACATCCAACCAATCATAGTGAATGCCGGGTTTTTCAACGAGCGAAACATGCCGTTTTAAATCACTTAGGCCGATCGCAGATAGTTTTAGCGTTTCCATTCGATCGACCTGATAAAGCTTGCAGGTATATTGTACTGCGATCGTTTCATAATCTATACAGAAGTAACTTCATGGAGCCGATCGTCCAAAGCTGTAATCTCTTGGTGCTGAGTTCGGGTTAGGTCCATCCTTCTAAAACTGACTTAAAATCTTACCGACCCGATCGGTCCCGGTTTGATTGCCCGATCGTTCGTATTCTGCTTTTGCAAATTCCAAAACCCGTTTCGCTTCCGGATAATTTTTCTGTTTTAAAAATGTCATGCCAGCAGCATAATAAGCATTCGCAAAGGTTGGATTCGCTTGAGTCGCCGATCGGAACGCTTCTATTGCCCCCGCAAAATCACCATCCCCATACAGCACCGTCCCCAGCGCATAATAAGCATCCGCATAATCAGGCTTCACTCGCACCGCCTTACGCAATGCCGCCGCAGCCCCTCGATTCCATTTGCTGCGCTGATGCACTAATCCTAAATGGTAATAAGGCTCAGGCAAATTTGGATTTAACTCAGTTGCTCTTTGAAAGGCATTGGTCGCACCTTTAAGATCACCCTGAAGATTCAATACCAAACCTAAATTGTAATAGCCCATTCCCAGCTTCGGATCAATCTGAATCGATCGCTCCAAATAGTCCCGCGCTTGTTTTAAATTATTGCCTTCAAGCAGCGCAGCGCCAAGGTTTGCATAGGTCAACGCAAAGCCCGGATCAAGCTGCACTGCTCGATAAAAAGCCGATGCCGCATCCTGAACCCGCCCCGACTGCCGCAATGCCAAACCCAAATTGTATTGCGCTGCAAATGAATTTGGGTTCATCTGCGCCGATCGCCCAAAAGACTCGATCGCACCTTGGACATTTCCCGCCTGAATCTGGGTAATTCCCTGCTGATACAATGCTTCAAAAGTCTGAGCACTCACAGGTTTTGCCAATCCTAAAGCTAACATCAATCCCAAAGCAACGATCGAACCTTTCATGACCTAAACCAATCCCTGAACCACTTTCAACGACTCATCAATATGTCCTTGAAAGTTTAACTGGGAATTAAAAATATGGCGCACAATCCCAGAGCGATCGATCACATACGTCACCCGACCCGGCAAAATCCCAAAGGTCGAAGGCACCCCAAAAGACTTTCGCACCGCATTGCCCACGTCACTCAACAACGTGAACGGCAATTGATGCTTCGCCGCAAAAGCTTGGTGAGACGCTTGATCGTCACCGCTAATCCCAATCACCTCAGCACCTGCTTCTTGGAACGCCGTATAGCTATCTCGGAAGCTACAGGACTCCTTTGTGCAACCGGGCGTGTCGTCTTTTGGATAGAAATACAACACCACGCACTTCTCATTCACAAAATCTTTCAGATTCACCGTCTCGCCCGTTTGAGATTTCAAACTGACCGCAGGTAACGCATCCCCAACTTGTAACGCCATGTCAAATTCCTCTTGCACTACTTTACACTTGTTAATGCTATAGCAAGCAACCTAGAATCAATCACAAAATAAATTAGAACCCTAACTATGGAACCGATTTCGGCTACTCTCATGGCGCTTCTTAGCCTAATTTCGCCCGTAGGCTTTGCGAGCGATCGTCTAGCCGAATCCCAAATCCGTAAACAGCTCGTCAAAGCCGAATCCCTGCAAGTTCGCATCGACAACGCCCCGACCTACCAACTCCTCAGCGGCAAGATCAACAAAGTCCGAGTCGCGGGTCAAGGCCTGTTTCCCGTCAAGGATTTACGCATTGATAAATTTGAACTCGAAACTGACCCAATCGAACTTGCCGGACTCCAAGCCAGACTAAAATCGCCCCTGCAAGCCGCATTTCGACTGGTCTTGACCGAAGCC
>JANMIS010000453.1:0-6596 GCA_031375925.1 Synechococcales cyanobacterium OTE_70_concoct_197_sub | reverse complement strand
CCTTTGTCTGAAACCTTTATTCAAAATAAAGCCGAAAGCTTACAAGTTTTTGATGCTCGTTATTTGGGACTTCGATCGATTCCTGGTATCGATACCCACCCCGATCGCACCACTATTATTAATTCTAATCACAGCCTCATTTCAAAGTTAAAAGAGCAGCGTTTTAAATTCTTTGGCAAAACGTCCAAAATTGATTTTAAGCCAGCTCTCGTTCATGCTCATTTTGCCAACGATGGCGCGATCGTGCTACCCTTCGCAAAGCGGTTAAATGTCCCGCTCATCGTCACCTGTCACGGATTCGACATTTTACATTGTCCCACAGGTCGAAAGGGCGTTTCCCAGCGACTATACGAACATCGACTGCCCCAACTTCAGCAAGTCGCAAAACGGTTCATTGCCGTTTCTGATTTTCTCAAACGTAAGATGCTCGATCGGGGCTATCCTGAACACAAGATTATTCAACATTACATCGGCATCGACACCCAAAAATTTGCGCCCTGTCCAGAAACCCAACGCGAACCGATCGTCCTCTTCACCGGACGCCTCGCCGAAACCAAAGGCTGTGAACATTTAATCCGAGCAATGAGCGATATTCAGCGTATTTTACCCCAAGTTAAGCTGGTGATTATTGGAGATGGGGCGCTGCGATCACACCTAGAAACGATCGCCCAAAAAACGCTACGAAACTACGAATTTCTGGGAGCACAGCCCGCCGAAGTCGTTAAAAGCTGGATGGCCAAATCTCGCATCTTCTGCGTTCCTAGCATCATCGGACGCTGCGGCGATACCGAAACCTTTGGCATGGTTTTTGCAGAAGCTCAGGCCATGGGACTACCCATCGTAAGCTTTGCCTGTGGCGGCATTCCTGAAGCAGTAGCCCACGAAAAAACCGGATTATTGGCCACAATGGGCGATCGAAAACAACTCACGCAGCACCTCCTAACCCTGTTGCAAAACACCGAGCTTTGGGAACAATTCAGTCATCAAGGAATTACTCACGTCCGTCAAAACTTCAACCTCACCCTCCAAACCCAAAAACTCGAAGCAATCTACACCGAGCTATCTACACCCAGTTCAGAAAGTGTTTGAAATGTCACCCCAATCTCCCATCAAAATCAGCGTCATCATTCCAACCCACAACCGGACAGAATTGTTAAAACGATCGATCGCAAGTGTCTATGCACAAGATTTTGATAATGAAAATGCGATTGAAGCGCTGAGTTTTGAATCTAACGTTGAAGTGATTGTCATTATTAATGGGAACGATGTCGTTACCCGATCGGCCCTTCTATCCCTCAGCTATCCCAATTTAAATATTTTACAAATTCCCGAAGCCGGACCCTCCAATGCCCGCAACGTGGGAATTAAAACCGCAAAAGGCACTTGGATCGCACTTCTAGACGACGATGATGAATGGCTCCCGAAAAAACTGCGGTTACAGTATGACGCTGCGATCGGCATCACCCGCTCCAATCCCGAACAAAACCCCATCATCGCCACAAAACTCATCGCCCGCACCCCAAAAGGCGACCTCGAATGGCCCCGCCGATTCCCCAGAGCTAACGAAGACCTCAGCGACTATCTCCTAGGCCGCAGCGGCTTCTTCCAAGGCGAAGGTTTAGTCCAAACTTCCATCATTTTCACAACACGCCAACTCCTCCTCGAAGTCCCCTTCAGCCTCATCCCAAAACACGAAGACTGGGAGTGGGTATTAAAAGCGGTCAAACGATCGGACGTCAAACTAGAATTCATTCCCGAAGTTCTGGCCCTGTGGTACCTCGAAGAACAGCGCACCAGCCTCAGTACCCAACATAACTACCAAGGCTCCCTCAACTGGATCAACAGCAATCGAGACCTAGTTACCCCCAGCGCCTACGCCGCTTTTCTCCTCGTTGAAGTCGGCTCCCAAGCCGCCAAGCAGAAGCAATGGGGCATGTTCCCAAAACTCCTCACCCAAGCCCTTACCCAAGGCAAACCTAACGCAGCAGTCCTCATTCTTTACCTAGCCATGTGGCTCCTCCCCCTAGAACTCCGCCGCAAAATCCGCACCCGCCTCACCCGCAAAAAAGTCTCTCACCTAAAATCCCCAATCTAAAATCCCCAATCCTCCGTCCTCCACTCATGGGCTACCGAATTCGCAAACTTCTCAACTTCACGCTAGACCAAGATCTCGGCGAACTTTCCCACGCCGAATGGGTAATCTACTGGTCCATTGTGCTAACCCCACTCTGGTGGCTGCTCGGGATCCAAACCCTGCTGTTCATGCTGATTCCCGTTTATCTATTTATTCGCGGATTCAACCTCGATCGCGTCCTCAGCCAGAAACTTCCCATCACCATCTGGGCCTGGATGCTCGTCTGCATCGTGACGATTTCCCTTGCCCTGATCGCCCTCGCAAACCTCGGACTGCCCAGCGGAAAAATCGTCTCCAGCCTCGTCACTTTTACCAAAGGCTACTTCTTAATCTTCGCCTGTCTAATCACACCCTTCTGGCATCGGGTACGTCTAAAAGTAATCAACCGGGCTGTCTGCTGGGTTGCGTTCAGCTACCTGATCACTTTAAGCGTTCAAGTTCTTTGCCTTCTCGCTAATGTCTGGAAAGATCCGATCGCTCCACCCCTCGCCAAGCTCATCCCCGGTGACAAAATGAGCCTTCTAATCAAACCTGCCGTTTGGCAAAAGTTTTTCGGCATCTTATTGCCACGCACTTGTCTATATATGGCAGACCCACCAATTCCCGCCATCTGTGGACTGCTCTTCTACTTCATCTGTCGTGGTGAAGAAAACCAGCGCCTTCGCATTATGGGCGTGACAGGTAGCGTTGTTGCCTTGATTGTCAGCCAAAGCCGATTAGCTTGGGTTTGTTACCCTCTAACCGTTCTCGTGTCGGCAATTTTCCAGCATTTCTTTGCGCGACAGTTGAGCCTGTGGGGCATGACAGGCATTTCCAGCTTGAGTGCGATGCTAGGCATAACCATCAAAGACATGATCAGCGCCCCGATGGAAGTCTTTACCAGTGCCCGCGCCGAGTCGTCTGCCGATCGTGCCCGAGTCGTCGGGGCAACCCTGAAAGCTTGGCAGGAGCAGCCTTGGTTTGGGTGGGGAGTGCCCCAGGGTTCTGTGAAGTGGTACATCTACGACATCGAACTGGGTTCTTTTTCAACCTATGCGGCGATGCTTTATTTACAAGGCTATTTCGGGTTTGGATTCTTTCTGTTTGCGCTAGGGGCGACATTGTGGGATTGCGGAATGGCCGGAATTAAGGGCAGCGTTGAGGGTGCGCGCGCGGTGGGGGCCTTGTTGGGACTCTATTTTTTGATGGAAAGTTTACCTATTACTTGGGTGGCGGTGTACTTCTGGGTGTTTTTTGTGTGGATTGGGGCGATCGTCGCAGAGACAATAGACGCCCGCGAAACGATCCCACAATGGCGACATCTTTCTACCTAACGAACGACCTGACCGACCCAGAAAAGTTTTTTGATTTTTTTCAAAATCATTTGCATAAATACGATCGAAGCAGGTATTATATAAAAGTTGCAAGATTAGCGACACTAAACACATTGCTGGTGTAGCTCAGTTGGTAGAGCAGCTGATTTGTAATCAGCCGGTCGCAAGTTCGAGTCTTGTCACCAGCTTCTAAAGTAGATGAAAATTATTAAAAATGGGTTGTCTTTTTAAAGACAACCCATTTTTGTGGGTTTGTAACACTGTGTTAAGTCATCACAGTGTTCCTATTTGAGCCATAATTCACTCGAATATGCTTCAAAATAGCGCTTGACAAGAAGAGGTAAGCACCCATTTCACGGGGTTTTTGTCAAATCTGAGGAAGATTGTTACAAAATATTTCACTGTTACAGGAATGATGCCTGTGATGCCGCAAAATTGATCTCGAAAGGTAGATAAGACTTGATGCCTAAGTTGATTGAGAGTTCCTGTAGGGTTCTGTCGTTAGCGTTGGTTAAGGGAACTTACTATTAAATAAGTCGGTTAGATCCTTTTGGAGGAATCCATCCATGAGTATTGTAACGAAGTCGATCGTAAACGCTGATGCTGAAGCCCGTTACCTCAGCCCAGGCGAACTAGATCGCATCAAAGGCTTCGTCACCAGTGGTGAAAAGCGTCTTCGCATTGCTGAAACCCTCACAGGTGCTCGCGAGCGAATCGTGAAGCAAGCAGGCGACCAACTGTTCCAAAAGCGCCCCGATGTCGTCTCCCCCGGTGGAAACGCTTACGGCGAAGAAATGACCGCAACTTGCTTGCGTGACATGGACTACTACCTACGTCTCGTGACCTACGGAGTGGTTTCCGGCGACGTGACTCCGATCGAAGAAATCGGAATCGTTGGCGTGAAAGAAATGTACAAGTCCTTGGGGACTCCCATTGATGCAGTTGTGGAAGGCGTGCGCGCAATGAAGAGCGTCGCAACTTCTCTTCTAGCAGGCGAAGACGCGGCTGAAGCGGCTGCTTACTTCGACTACGTAATCGGTGCAATGAGCTAGTTTTTGAATTTATTTTCTAAAACTTTTTCAAGCCTCGTTGGCGTAAGTGCCAAGTATTCGATGTCAAAAATTCGAGTTTAAGGAAGCCGAACAATGCAAGACGCTATTACTGCTGTAATCAATTCATCTGACGTTCAAGGTAAATACCTTGACGCCTCCTCTCTTGACAAGCTCAAGGGCTACTTTGCAACGGGCGAACTTCGCGTTCGTGCGGCTAGTGCAATCTCTGCGAACGCAGCTGCGATCGTCAAAGAGGCCGTTGCTAAGTCCCTGTTGTACTCGGACATCACTCGTCCCGGTGGCAACATGTACACGACTCGGCGCTATGCAGCTTGCATCCGTGACTTGGACTACTACTTGCGCTATGCAACCTACGCAATGCTTGCGGGTGACGCATCCATCTTGGATGAGCGCGTCCTCAATGGCTTGAAAGAAACCTACAACTCCTTGGGCGTGCCCGTCGGTGCTACCGTCCAAGCCATCCAAGCGATGAAAGAAGTCACGGCTTCCTTGGTCGGCGCTGATGCTGGTAAGGAAATGGGTGTTTACTTCGACTATATTTGCAGCGGCTTGAGCTAGTTGTAACTTAGATAATGGATGCCGTTTAGGTGGACATTAATCTATAGCGTCAAGGGTTAGGCTTAGCTTGTCAGAGGCTAGTGAGCAACTGGTTTTAATGATCTAAGTCTTTCCCTTGACCTTGTTATTTGTAGGCTCCAAGCCTAATTCTGGTTGGCATTAGGAGAGGTAGATTCCATGAGAATGTTTAAGGTAACAGCTTGCGTTCCTAGCCAGAGCCGTATTCGCACGCAGCGTGAGTTGCAGAATACGTTTTTCACGAAGTTGGTCCCCTATGACAACTGGTTCCGTGAACAGCAACGCATCCAAAAAATGGGCGGTAAAATCGTTAAGGTTGAGCTGTTTTCGGGTAAACCGGGCACTAACGCAGGTGTGGGTTAGAGGTTTGTTCTTAGAAGATAGAGAACGATCGGAGGCATTTTGAGCCTCCTTTTTTGTAGATATTTTTCAACTAGCCCACAAATGCAAGAAAGGGAAAGAACATTGTTCTTTCCCTTCCATCCCCTTAAGCTTCCGGCGAAGTGCTTGAGTTGCTTTTTTGATTTGGCGCTGCCTTGCCGAGCTTTTTTTACCTTTGTCGTTGCGTCCTTAACGACGCGGCGACTCCCATCACTTCATTTGCATATTCAAATTAACCTTCTAGTGGATGGGCGAGGCGAGACTCGAACTCGCACACCTAAGTACCGCATTTTGAGTGCGGCGCGTCTACCAATTCCACCACTCGCCCTTGTTTTTCACCTCATTACTATAGCCTACTGATTTGCGGAAAAGCAAGCCTTGATAGTCAGGACTTTTTGCCCACCGATCGACTTCCCTGGCACGAAGCACTGGCAGCGGGTGACTGAGTTGCGCCGTCTGCATTTGGCGGAAGGTGCGACCGAGATCGGTTTGACTGGCAACATCGTACTCGCGGGCTTGATCAATAAAGGCATCCAGATTAAGCTGCGCGGCCAGTTGAGGAGATCCGCCTGTGAGTTTCATAAGAACAGACATGATAATGCGGGGGTCTTGAGTTGCGAGGAGGGCGGCCCGATCGCAGGTCAATTCGGCACTGCGGACCCAACGCATCATTTGTTCTTGTAGCCCTTGGGTCATGAGACCACCCCAAGGCAGCAGGTTGGTTGCTAGGAGCAGGAGGTTTGCGATCGTGAGGTAGGTGCCATGTTCACATTTCAAATGCCCCAATTCGTGGGCGATCACCGCTTGAATTTCGTCCGGCGTGAGCAAATCTAGCAGCGCGGTATGCACCACAATAAACGGCTGCTGTCCCCGAATGGCCATGGTGTAGGCATTAGGAACGGGGTTTTGTTTGATGTAGAAGTGAGGAACTTCAAGATCGAGAATGTCGCAGGCTTCGACGAGGGAGGCGTAGAGGTCAGGAAGTTGACGATCGCTCACTCGAATGCTCGTGGCAATGTTTTCCATATAAAAAAACTGCTCTGCGACACTACCTAAAGCGGTCCGAATCAATAGGTCCAGCCCCGGTATTTGCTGAAGCGATCGGGTGGCTTCTAGGTC
>JANMIS010000222.1:0-1407 GCA_031375925.1 Synechococcales cyanobacterium OTE_70_concoct_197_sub | reverse complement strand
CACTTCGTTGTCTCGCGCGTGGCCGACCACCGATAGAATGGAGTTGGATAGTTGCTTCATCCGCTGGAAGGGTTCACGATCGCGACGCTCCGATGGAGAAACAACTGGTGCAATCCACGGTATGCCAGAGCGGTTAAGCAGTTCCTGGATTCTCCCTGCGATAGCCATGTCATCTTGGATCATCGAGACTTGCTCTCGCGTTGAAAGACCATAAATTTCTGACAACGCACCCGCAACCAAAAACCGTTGTCTTCGTCGCGCCCGGGCGCCGGGAAACAAGGGAAACAAGGATGCTGGAATCTGATTGACTTTGAAGTCCAATAGTTCTGGATATCGCTGGCTAAGAAGGCCCCAGACTGCGTCCATCATTCGCTGGCTCATTTGGCTTGACGGGGGATTAGGATTGACGGAAAAATCACTCAAAGCCCTCAATAATACCTGGAATCCTTTTTCTCCTGCCATCGGCGGCAATCTTTGCAAGCCGCGTTCGTCGAAAAGAATTCCACCCACCGGATCACCTACGTTGGTTGCCATGCGTCCAATACTAGCGGCCACATATGTCATTTGGTCCAACAATCGAAACCCGAAGCCGCCGACGCGGCTAATGCTCGATCCGTCAACAATCAGTTGGACACGAGCAGGGACCTCTGATTCATATTGCCGGGTCATCCACTGGTCCCGCTTGGCAGAAATCTTCCAGGCGATCGCCTTAAATGGATCGCCCGTCACGTATTCTCTCAATTCAAGTAACTCCGAGCCCATTCCAGACCGGTGCAGTCGATGGACGCCGTGTCGTGGAATGACGTTCGATTTTTTCATTAGGGAACGGTATTCCCCTGCATCCACGAAGGATGGCAGTGCCCGACACACTTGCTCGCACGCCACAAACATCTCACTTCGAAAGAGTGCGTGCGTGCTTTGAAGAGTGAGCCTGAAACCAGGAAAGACCACGCTGCCAGCCGCCCGTACTCTTGCTGTGTAGCCCCAACTGACTTCCGACCCAAGCCCCAACCGGACCTGACTGGGAGCAGTTACATCAGCCCCCTCTAGGAAACTGGTCCACTTTCGAACAATCCAGGATTTGGACCATCGCGTTGGTTGGAAACCAAATCTGCTCGAGTTCTTATCGTTTGCAAGGGACGCCAACTCCAAATTCTCTGGCACAACATCGAGCACATCGAGGGTCACACCAAACAAAGCAATTTTATTTGCCAGCCTGCACTGCACGTGGACCATTCGGTCGGCCCATAGCGTCCGGATTTGCTCTGCATCGCCGTTGAGCATCCGAATTGGTTTCAAAGTTGGGATCTGAAATCGCAAATGCCAATAAAACAAAAACCATTCGGAGAGAACCCAAACCAGGGAGGCCAGAGACAGCAAGCTAAGAGCCGTTTGTCCACGCGCGAG
>JANMIS010000220.1:0-4468 GCA_031375925.1 Synechococcales cyanobacterium OTE_70_concoct_197_sub | reverse complement strand
ATCCAAGTCGCAGCCTCGAAACCACACTTGAAGAACTCTGCGGCCAATTTCCTAACAATGCTCGCTGCAAAGATGTATTACCCGGCTTCGCAGCCCGAGATCAGAACAATGTGCCACTGGTTGCTGACCAATTGCTCACCACCGCCAAACCCGGCATTCCCATTCCCGTCAAAGGCTTACCCAAGGATGAACTGGCCTATCTGGTGATCAATGAAGGTCCAACGATCGCCCCCTACGGTATCCGACTGGTTTGCACTCACATGGGTTGTACCGTAGATTGGAAAGCCGATCAAAATCGATTTGTTTGCCCTTGTCATGGTGCTCAGTATGACAATCAAGGCCGCGTCGTAAAAGGACCCGCCAAACGATCGCTGCCGATCGCTAGCATTGTGGTCAAACAAAATCAAATTCGCTTGGTCGATGCCTCACCTGCCATTGATCCACGTTGAAGTCTCAAATTTTGACCGTCTGGGCTGTTTCCCAGACTTGGCTGATGAGGTACTCTGTGCGGGTTTCGAGCTTGGTGACAAATAGTCCTTCGTGGTCGTTGCTGGCAATCCAACTCCCGTCAAGACTAATTTCCACGTACTCTTCATCCACGGTGCAGATGTCAATTGGCATCGTAGTTTCCAGCAGAATCTGTTCAACCAGTGGGTCAAACACAGGGTGTTCAATAGAAACCAAGAACGAGGCTCGACCGGGTTCAAGGTGCAACGGTTGACCAATGCGCATTGCAAAGATCGATCGCTGAACCAGCCATTCTTCAAGCTTCTCTGTGACCTGTTCGCCCTTCACGCCTAATTCGGTGTACATCAACTTCAACATTTCTTTTCTCCCTTCTTCTTCTCGATCGCAAAATCCTAGGACAGCCCAAGACTGGGTTTGAACTCGTTACAAATGGAACCGTTACAAGTTGGGCTTTTACAAGTGGGACTAAAAATCAAAACCCCGCTTCTGAGGAACTTCAGAGCGGGGTAAAAGCGGCCTTTAGGCTTTGCTTAGGAATGCTGGAGAAGTTGTCCAATCATTCGGCTTTTAGGTGTTGAGGGGTGGTTGAGTCCTGCTAGCCATAGCCCCACCAAAGTACCTACGCTGAGGAGCACTAGGAAATTTTGGTTAGGAAGCGATGGGATGAACATGACGAGACTCTTATGAAGGCGAAAGATCGAAAATTATGATACTACAGATGTAATATACGGATGATGCATTTGTCAATAGGTCGGGAAAAATTAAGCTAAGAGTCCTAACCTTGACGCTAATTGCACTTGATAGCTAAACATCTCGCGCTTCCAACCAGGTCACTAAATCTTCGATCGACGCAAATTCAAATAAATCTTCACCTAAAGTCTCAAGGGTTTCGAGGGTTAGATTCTGAATCCGATCGGTGAGAGGGGCTGACAATGGGCCAAAATCACGGTTGAGGGAACGTAGGACGATCGATCGAAGTTGTTGAAATCGGAGCTGTTGCTCTTGCTGTCGAAGCTGTTGTTCTTGCTTTAGGTTATCTTCTAACGATCGGCGAATCAGATTCTCTCTCTCTAGTTCTATCTCCCGTAAGAGTCGCATCTGTTTCAGGGTTTCCTCCTGCGGTGGATATCGTTTGCCATTTTCGTCATACCAATAGAGCCAATCTCGCAAATGCCCTTCATGCAGACCCCGTTCATGCCCAATGCCCAATCCAATCTCCGGCATCCAGACAGGACTTCCCGATTGCAAAACGTACTCTCCATTTTCCAATCGATAGACTTCAAATGCCTTATGTTTATCCCGCCGATAGTGACTTGGATTGTAAATCACATAATAAAGTACGCCCATCTCTCGGTAACGACGAAATTTCTCAACATATTCACCACCGGGTGTCTGCGAGACGATTTCTAAGACCCACTGCGGCATTACCTTTTCTTGATATACCAAGTAACTGAGCCGCAGCTTACTTTCTGCACGAACTCGTTCAACCCCAATGCTTAAAAATGCGTCAGGTCCGATCGCTTTTTCATAGGGGTCCGGATAGATTCCCAAGTTGATTGCAAACAGCCAGTCGAAGCGTTCACCCCAAATGTAGTGCAATATCCCACGTAGGAGCATCGGGACTAGAAGCTGTAATTCGTTATCCACAGGCTTTTCGTCACTATCTGGTAAGTCTTCTTCGGTCGGGAGTGAGAGGCGCAAATCTTCATCTAACATGGCATCCCCGCAATTGCATTGGGTTAGTTTATGGTATCAGAATTACGTCTAAAATACGTCCGCAGGATCGGCCTGCTGGAGTTTTTGGAGGGCGACCGTGCCGGAAATGGTACACATGACTATTGTGAGCGTGAATACTGTGACGGCGCGGCCAGTGTTCATGGCGATCGGCAATAACGTTGCGCTGTAGGTGATCTGGTACAGGACGTTGGCGAGTATAAAGCTAGGAATAAAGCCGCAAACGGCTAATATCAGTGCTTCTTGGATTAATACGCTGATTAAATAGCCATTGGTATATCCCATTGCTTTGAGTGTTGCATATTCGGGTAAATGATCTGATACGTCGCTGTGCAGGATTTGATACACGATTACGATGCCGACAATGAATCCCATGGAGACGCCGATCGTAAAGATAAACCCAATCCCTGTACCGCCTGCCCAGTAAGCTTCTTCAATCCCGGCCCATTCTTCTGGGGTGAGAATTTTGACATCATTGGGAAGTGTTTTTGCGATTTCAGCTTTGACGGATTGAACATCAGAGCCAGGTTTTAATTTAATCAGTCCTGCTTCCATTTTATCGGGGGTCCGATCGGGATGCAGTTGCATAAATGTGGAGTCACTGACAATCACATTACCATCCGCAGCGAAAGACGATCCGATCGCAAACGTGTTGGTAGCTTTGATGTAGAACTGGTTTAACTGAGCGTTAACGAATCCATTTTTTTCAATTTTAGCTGCGATATCACCGTACTCGGGGCGGCCTGCGCGATCGAAGAGGACGGTGCCGAGTTGTTGCAGTTGCGATCGGTTCTTCTGTACTTCAGGGAGGCTAAAGGCTTGAGCACTCGGGTCCGCGCCCCAAATCAAAATCGTTCGCGACTGCTTGGTGTCGGGGTTTTGCCATTGGCCGGAGGAGATATAGATAGGGGTGACAGATGTGACAGCAGGGTGCGATCGGGTCTGGTAAAGACGATCGCGGGGGCTACTTCGCACTGCAAACAAGGTCTGAAATTGGGTGTTTGCAATAAGCAGATCGGCGTTGAGATTGCGGTAAGGGATTTTGGCGGAGTCGTACAGCGCGCCTTCAAACCCCATTTGGATGAAGATGAGCAGATCTGCAAAGGCAATGCCTGAAATTGCAATTAAAAATCGCGTTTTTTGTCTTGAAAGCTGTAGCCAAGCGAGGGGAATCTTTTGGAAGCGCTTGAGCATGATAAAAACTGGGGGGTAAAGGATTAGAAGATCCAATACTCCGGGCGCTGGATGTCAATGATGGAGGCTCCGATTTCAGCGAAGTCTTGTCGCATCCAGGCTCGGTGCATTCGGGTGAAAAGCTGCGATCGTTTTTCGGCGGGGGTTAGGGGGACGCGCAGGGCGAGAACCGTGACGGCGCTCCAGGGATAGCTCTTACGCAGGGCTTTAAACCAGTACCGTTTGAGACCAGCTTTGCTAAAAGTTGTTTTGAAAGAGAAATCTTTGATTTGCTTGAACAGGTTGAGACGGGGAAATGTGAGGGTCATGGTGGCGGGGTTTGGATGAGTGTTTGGACTTGAAGGTTAGTTAGCCCGGAAATCCGGGCACGATCGCTATTTTCGATGCGGATTTTGACTTCGATGATTCGCCGATCGAGATTTTCTCCTGGTTGGCTAGAAAAAACCTTCTGTTGATTGACTTGGCGATCGATGCTAGAAACGGTTCCCCGGAGTTCTCCAGTGAACCCTTGACTGGTGATTAGCACGTCCTGTCCCGTGCGAACTTTTTCAATGTCAGTTTGGTAAACTTCTGCGATTGCTATCATCTTATCAGTTTGTGCGAGTTCCGCAATCCCTTTGGTGCTCTGCTTTTCGCCGATGCGAGTGTGGATCTTTAAGATTTGTCCCGGAATGGGGGCGCGGATGTAGGCTTTGTCGAGGGCGGTTTCGGCTTTTTCTAGGGCGGCGATCGCGCTTTGAACTTCGGCTTGAGCAACTTGGATTTCGACGGGGCGCACTTCGGCGATTTGATCAAGCTTGGCGCGGGCTTCGGCGACTTGGGTGGTTCCGGTTTGGTCTGTACGATTTAATACGGCGCGGGCTTCGCGAATGAGCCGATCGTTAGTGCGGTTGGTGCGAGTGCCCACGGCGATTGCTTCGTTGACCTGTTGTTGGGCAGTTTCGGCGGCGAGGCGTTTGGTATCCAATAGCGATTGTGAAACTGCGCCGCTGGATTTGAGGGTTTCATACCGTTGCTGTTCAGCGCGGGCATTCGTCAGTTCGGCTTTGAGCTTTGCTAGTGTGGCCTGCTG
>JANMIS010000202.1:0-2806 GCA_031375925.1 Synechococcales cyanobacterium OTE_70_concoct_197_sub | reverse complement strand
ATGGCTCACGATAGAATCTCCCACGTCCTTTTAGAGATTGGTAATTGCGGCTTAAAGTCTTGCTTTCGCCGTAGCCAAGGCCGATCGCACCTGCTCAAAGCCTGTTCCCCCAAAGCTATTGCGGGCTGCCACAACCTGACGTGGGGCAATCGCAGCATAGATGTCATCTTCAAACGCTGGATGAAGAGATTTCCATTCTTCGATCGTCAGATCCTTCAGCAACTTCTGCGCGGCTAGAGATGTGCGCACCACTTTGCCTACAAGACCGTAAGCCTCCCGAAACGGAACGCCCTTAGCTGCCAGATAGTCGGCCACATCCGTCGCATTAGAAAAGTCTTCTGCCACAGCTTCTGCTAAGCGCTGGGGTCTGAACACCACCCCTTCATCAAATAAAATTGTCATCGCCTCCAAACAAGCCTTCACCGTTTTCACTGCATCAAACAACCCTTCTTTATCTTCTTGGAAATCTTTGTTGTAAGCCAGAGGCAAGCCCTTAATCACCGTTAGCATGGCCTGCAAATGCCCAAAGACCCGTCCTGTTTTGCCTCGCACCAGTTCGGGAACATCAGGGTTTTTCTTCTGCGGCATGATGCTGGATCCTGTGGCACAGGCGTCCGTTAAAGTGATGAATCCAAACTCTTGGGAGGCCCAGAAGATCACTTCTTCGGATAGACGGCTGAGATGGGCCATCACCAAGCTCGCTGCCGCTAAAAACTCAACGGCGAAGTCTCGATCGCTCACGGCGTCCAGGCTATTGGCATACACCGCTTCAAATCCCAGTTCTTGAGCCGTGAAATGCCGATCGATGTTAAAGGTCGTCCCCGCTAGCGCCCCTGCACCTAAGGGACAAATATTCACCCGCTTTGAAACATCGGTGAGGCGCTGCAAATCTCGCTCCACCATCTCAACATAGGCCAGCAAGTGATGAGCAAGGCTAATGGGCTGGGCGCGTTGGAGATGGGTATAACCGGGAATCAGCGTTTCGACATGCTGCTCTGCGTGTTTGAGCAAGGCCGATTGAAAGGCTTTGATTGCTTGCTGAATTTGTTGGATTTGGTCCCTTAAGTAAAGGCGGGTATCGGTGCCGACTTGATCGTTGCGCGATCGGGCCGTGTGGAGTTTTTTGCCGACATCACCGACGATCGCCGTCAATCTTTTCTCTACAGCAAAATGAACATCTTCATCTTCTACCGTGGGATGAAATTGGTTCGATCGGTATTCCTGGCGGATCTGCTCTAAGCCTGCAATGAGTTGTGCCGCTTCGTCATCTGAGATGATTGCTTGACGGGCTAGCATTTTGGCATGGGCTTGAGATCCGGTGAGATCGTATTCAATCAGTTCGATATCAAACGAAATACTGGCATTAAAAAGAACGATCGCGGGATGGAGCGCACCTTCAAACCGTTGGCTCCAAGTAGATGGGGTTTCGGGATTAGGGCTGGGGAGGGAAGAACTTTGCTGCACAGGTAAGGAACGCATTCAAACTAAACGCGCCGAAAGGACAGCCCAGAATTATCCCGTGGGTTGCGATCGATCGTCAAATGCGTTCTAGTTAAACCAGCCCAAGCAGTGCAGCAAAACCCCTAACCGTAACTGGTGAAGGTTTTCACTAAGTATCCAAAAATCGTGCCAATCAAGAAAGCCCAGACTTGGCCTGTGGACACGAATTTCCTCCACATTTTTGACACATCGCCGCCCAGATCGGTCTCTTTGATTTGACTATTGATTTGGGCAAGAAAATCGTTGTCGTGGGGAATGTGAAGCGTTTGAAGCAGGTCGATGTGTGGCAAATGCATTAGATGCATTGCATCGATCGGGCTTTGAAGCAAGGTTTGGGCGATATCGATTAACATTTTGGCAAAATCCTCATAGCGTTGATTGATTTTACTGCTGCTTATTGGATTTGGGATTTTAGATTTGGGATTTTGATTGAAAACTCCCGTTAAAATTTAAGATAATGCATGAGCTGGGCTGTGGTGTCTTGGGGAAGATTGAGACGTTCTTGGAGATCGACTAGGCTAGCGTAAGGGCCGTGGGAAATGCGGTGACGAACGATCGCCCGTGCCAAGACAGGTCCGATATTGGGCAAGGTTTTCAGGCGGGAAACATCGGCGCTGTTGAGGTCGAGCCGATCGGTACGATCGAGGCTATCCCAGTCGTAGTATTGAAACCTCAAGATGGGTTCCACCACCGCAAGCCGCTGATGGGAAATGCCAAGAACGGCGGCTAGGTCTTCGATGCAGTAAAACTGGACCCCGGATTCGATTAGATTGGCAAGCGATCGGGCTTGGTGAATCGAGATGCCGGGAATTCGGAGCCAGTCGTCTACGGTGGCAGTGTTGACATCAATGGCAATTCCAACGGCGGCGGCGGCTTTAATTTCGCTGACGGACTGAAAACGGTAGTAAGGGTCAGCGGCGACTTTGGACTTGAGGAGTTGCCCAGAGATGCCGCCTGCCGAGACGGCTTTGAGCTGACTGAGCACTTCACGGCTTAGCCAATCGATGAGTTCGAGTCCTAATTTGAGCGAACCTTGCCAACGCATGAAGTCTTTGTCCTTGACGGGGAGGGATCTTCGAGAGCCATCTTCAAAATATTATCTTAACGAATGCTATTGATAAGCTGACGGCGTTTTTGCTCAAATTCATACTCTGACAATAAACCCTCTTGGCGCAGACGATCGAGTTCTCGCACTGCTTCTGCTGTCTTAGTTGCTGGACTCACCGTACGCACAACTAGGGTCGGGGCGACAGCCTTTCCTGACATTTCCACGGCGACACTCTCTGTAACCGCTTGGGCACAAACG
>JANMIS010000189.1:0-5704 GCA_031375925.1 Synechococcales cyanobacterium OTE_70_concoct_197_sub | reverse complement strand
CAAATCTACGCCTTGAAGCAGAACATCAACGTGATCAGAGGACAACACGATCGTTTTATTTTGAGCGGCAACAAAGCTGTCTTCCATGACATGAGCGAGATTGACCACAGCATCTAATGCCACAATGCGAGCGGCACCTTTAATTGAGTGGGCAGCGCGCATCAGCGTTTCAAGTGCCTGTCCGGACTGAGCATTATCCTCTAGTGATAGCAACCCATCATTGAGAACAATGACTTGTGCATCAACCTCTAGCCGGAATAGGTCCATCATTGAGCCACCATCTGTATTCAGAATGGCAAGCAGGTTAGCAGAAGTTTCAGGTGCTAAACCCAGATCTGGAATCTGAGGCGTGATTGGCTGAATTGGCTGAATTGGCTGAATTGCAATTGCGATCGGTTCTGATATAGTTTCTGATATGACTTCTGGAATGACTGGTGGTTCAGCTTCTGGAACAGATTTGGTTGGTAAATTTGGAATACTAGGTAAAACAATAGGAGTTTCAAGGGGTCTGGGTAAATCATTACCTACGATAAGCGCGATCGATTTTTGAGTCGTCGCTAAATCCCAGGCTTGGTCATTAATCCAAGTGTCTAAGTTATTTTTTGGAACATGACTGATGCGAGAAATAAGATCGCAGGCGTGGAGGAGCACTTCTATCTGCTCTTCTTCTAGCGTCAAACTCCGCGCCTGTACAGTTGAGAAACAATTTTTCATGCCTTCAGTCAACTGAACCACCACATTTATTTCTACAATTTGAGCTACACCCCAGAGAGAGTGTAAAGCTTGGATTGCTGGGTCCAGATTTTGGTCGGCGGGTGCCGTTCTTAGTGCCGATAAAATATGTTGTAAAGTGACGAGTTGGGTCTCGACTTCACGGCGAAATAAATCTAATTTAGAATACTGGCTCATATCAGCTCGATTCCCTAGAGGATTTTGTGATTAAGAGTGTAAAAAAGCAATTCGGAATCGAGATAATTCACCTTTTCGCCTTCCCAGTGGACAATGCCCTGGGTATAAGATTCTTCTGCTTTGGTAATAACCACAGGGGAGTCCTGTAGATCGTTCAGATGAAAGCGATAGTTTCCATAGACCTCATCCACGGGAAAGACCCATTTCTCTTCACCCTGCCCAGCAACGATCATCCGATGAGTATTGTCAGATAGTTGACCATCAGGAATTAAATCAGTCGCCTTAGATTCCAAGTTCAAGAGACAACTTAGTGATGCACACAGTAGAGTTTCACCTCTAATGTTAGTCAGTCCTAAGAACAAGTGATTACTGCGATGAGGTAACGGAATGACCTGGGCAGGATGAGTAATTTCCTGTAGCACTTTTACGGGCATGGCAAGTTTTTGTTGACCCAATCGGAAGATGACGATCGAAATCGCATTTTCCGATCGAACGATCGCGCCGTCATGATCTCCAAATTCACCACTTGGAATGGTTTCAGTAAGAATGGTCATCCATTCTTCGACGTAGTTTATGGGTGGTTTTCGTTCTAGAAGACTTTCACCGATCGCTGCATAGACTGGGCAATCGTGACAGTGAATGATACTTTTGAGTTCTTTGCAAGAACGATCGCCCATCACGCCCATTTGGTTCCAGCAATCATTCAGGAAAGGCAGTTCCAACTGTTCCGGATTGACTTCTGAATGGGATGGGCTTTCTAAACTCGGCGGTTGTGTCAACAAATAAGTCATGGTTTACTCTCTACTTCCGCGTAATGGTCGCTTGTAAACCCCGTGCAGCATCGTCCAATTGGTCCAAGGCATGGTTGGTTTCTCGTAATGCATCGACGGTTTGCTCCGAGGCTTCACTCAGTTGTTCCATTGCCTCACTAATTTGTTTCGCGCTTTCGGATTGCTCTTCCATACTTTGTCCAACCTGTTCAAAACGCGGTGGCAATCCCTGAACTTTACTAATAACATCTCCAATTTGATGACCAATCTTATTGACTCGATTGACACTTTCTCCGACTGATTGATTGAACTTGTCCATCTCCATCACACCCACATTGACAGCGGACTGCATATCTTTGACGATTTGCTCAATTTCTAAGGTTGCAACGGCTGTTTGGTTTGCGAGACGACGAATTTCACGGGCTACGACCGCAAAACCTGCGCCATATTCGCCTGCTTTTTCAGCTTCAATGGCTGCATTTAAAGACAAGATACTCGTTTGGTCTGCAACTTTAGTAATCGTCACTACGACATTATTAATGTTATTCGCTTTACTGCTCATGATACCGAGCTTAGACGAAATTACCGTGGTAGCTTCGGACAAATTACGCATGACCTGTTCCATCGCAACCAACTCGCCTTGACTGTCTGTTGCAGCGTGAGCTGTAGCCTGTGCCATTCCCGCAACAATGTCCATTGTTTGGTTGAGTTGTGTTGAAGTTGAGGCAATGTGATGAGCTGTGGCAGTCACTTCATTGGTTGAGGCAAGCTGTTCTGCGACGGTCGCTTCAAGTTCTTTTCCAGATGCCGCAATCTGAGTTGCAGAGGTTGTAATTTGGATAACTGATTTTTGAATTTGGCGCGTTAGATTTTTGCTAATAAATTGTCCAAAGATTAGGGAAATAATTGGACCGCCAATCATCGCTAATATGCTAAGAAAGCGGGACTGAGAAATACTCGTCTGTGCAGTTCTTTCAACTCCTTCTGCAAATAGGGTATTGATTTTAATTATTTCTAAAAGAGTTGCAGTTGCAGCTTCAAAAGAAGTTCGATTGTTTTTAGCCCGATCGCGCAATTGATTGAATACATCAGGAGTTTTTGGAGCAGATGAATTGTCAAACGATTCACCTCTCGCCTGTTTTTCTAGTTTGATAAAAGCCTCGTGATCTGACTTCCAAGTACTCCACTGGTCAAGTAACTTTTTATAGGTGCGCTCTTCTTCAGAGGTACGCGGTGCAGCATCATATTGCTTAAATCCTTCACTAATTTGTTCCCACGCAGACTTAATGCGGGTTAATTCAGTTTGGCGTTCCTGGGGATTTAAGCTCGTTAGAAGTAATGCTCTCTCTGAAGATTCAACCTGTGTTTGACCTTCATTCACTTTCCATAGTCCAACTAAACTAGGCAAGCTATTATTGCTGAATGCATCGATACTTGAACTGAGCCGAAATGTTGAAAATAATCCAACCATTGCAACAACTAAAACTAGGCCGCCAAGGACTAGAAATCCTGACATGATTTTGCCTTGTAAGGATTTATCTTTAAATACATTAGTCATCATGATGTACTGAGTTGGGGATTTAGTAGGTTAAGAGATGGAAATTTTCTTGAGTCTTTGGTAGAGACGATCGGCTTCTTCAATATTGCCTTGAGCAGTTTTCAGCAGTGCCAAATGGAGTAAACATTCATCATCATCAGGCTGAAGATAGAGTGCTTTTTTAAAGTAAAGTTCAGACTGCTTAGGATTTTGTACTGCTTGATATAGATTACCCAGCAGCTTATAAACATTAGGATTAATCTGGTCAGTTTTTAAATGGATTTCACAATGGTAAATTGCATCCTCTAATTGTCCTGCATCTGCAAGTGATTGAGCTTCATCTAAATCGGAAGAAGCGTTACACTTTTTTGAAAACCTAGGTAATTCTTGTTTTTCCTCAATTATTACTTTGGGTATCAGTGATTTTTTGAATGAATGACCGATCGAACCTGGAGATGCTCTAGGTTCGGCAGATATTGAACTTGTTTTACTGATTTTAGACTGAGAGTTAGACTGAGAGGCCGAGTTTTTCTTAGTAGAACCAGGGATTTTACGATATGCAAATGTAAAAGATTGGCGGAGAAATAGGAAACGATCGACTGGAACTTTAGTGGTTTCTGCGGCTCCCACAAATAGAAGTCCGTCAGGAGATAGAAGCTGGTGAAAGAGACTGAAGAGTTCCTGGCAGACTGACTTTTCTAAATAAATCAGCAAATTTCGACAGAAAATAATGTCATATTGACTTATGGTATTTCCTAAAGATCTAGACTGAAGATTAGGATGAGTAAAAACTTCTAACAAATTACCTTGGCGCAATTTCACCAGATTTTTAACCTCAGAACACAATTCATAGCGTTCAACACCTTGGTCTCTGATCTTGATAAAATATCGATCGCGATCGACCCAATCTGCGCCTCGAAACGAGTTTTTCCCATAAATTGCACATTTTGCTTTATCGAGTGCAACTCGGCTAATATCGATCGCATCAATCTGAAATTGATGGGGCAATAATCCTGCTTCTAGAAGCGTGATCGCGATCGAGTAGGGTTCTTCCCCAGTGGAACAGGGCGCACTTAGGATACGGAGCTTTGATAAGTGTCCTTTCTCAGCAATTTGAGATCTCAAATGCTGCACTAAAAAATCAAAGGGTTTTCGATCGCGGAAGAAAGAGGTTTCCGGAACGACCAATAGTTCCACTAATTCATCAAATTCAGATGGGGAAGCTTGTAGCTGGGTGAAGTAGGCTTCAAGGGTCGGAAAGCATGTTGCACTACGGCGAATTTCTACTGCTTTTGCAATTCTTCGATCGCCGATGACTTGAGCATCAATGCCGATGCGTTGGCTTAATAACTTTGTGATGCGTTCTAGGGTCATGACGACATTACACTCCAACTTCTATCTGCTGAAGCTGCTGAACATCCATCAACAATGGCTCTAAACAAAGCTGCTGAATCAGTCCACGTTTATCGGTAATGATGCCACCTAGATAAGCAGAGGCTTGAGGTTTGAAACTCAAATCTTGGAATTCTTCTGGCGACTTCTCTAAGGCTTCAATGACTCGTTCTGCCATGAGACCCACATATTGCAACGTTCCATCTGGAGAGGGGTAGCTCACCATCATGACCCGAGTGCTTAAATGATTAAGACTTGATGACTCGCGAATTAATTGACACAGATCGATCACTGGGACAATTTTACCTCGATAGTTGAATACCCCTGCGATGTGCGTAGGAGCATGGGGTATTTGACGGTAAAAGACCCGAGGAATGACTTCCACAACCCGATCGCTTTCAATGGCATATAAGTTGTTTCCAATGTGAAAAATCATCATTAACATCTCACCATCTCCGTTTAAAGGGAATTTATCGTTGCTTCAACATGTGTACTCAGTAATATTCCCAAATCTAGGAGAATAATCACAGTTGCTTTAAATGAGGCTGATTGAAAATATTAGGAGACCCTGACGAATTCCGAATCAAATTTAAAAAATGATATCAGCGTCTCTAAAGCGGTGTCTTCTGCGATCGGGGTGCTTGCTTCGAGATGGTGGATGGTTTCTGGGGTGAGATACTGAAAGACTTCATGGGTAAGTTGTGGAATCGCTTCTGCTGGAAATGCCGCCAATTCTTGAGGACAGCGGGTAAGTCGTGATTTTGCTAAGTTGACCTGAAATTGTGTTCGCTTTAGTAACCGCTGTCGAATATTCTCACCTAGTGCTGGATTTTCAAGACAAATACGAGAGAGTTGATGATGTTCTAGCATCGATCGAACATCTGGATTCTCTTCTAAAAATAACAACCTTCCTTCAGTATTGTAGGCATCAATTCCTTCTATTCCCAAAGTCCCAATATCTGCCAACGCTAGAATTCGAGAAACATAGGAAATAGGGCGATTGGTCTCATATAACATTGGCTGAAAGATCGCTTTCTCAATAGGATCATACTCACAAATTGTCGCCAGGATTGCCTCTCGAATAATATATAAATCA
>JANMIS010000180.1:0-4887 GCA_031375925.1 Synechococcales cyanobacterium OTE_70_concoct_197_sub | reverse complement strand
TAGAGCCACTCATCCAAGGAAGCTGCTTCCCAGATTGGATAGAAGTGAAGACCGATTGCGTTCGAGGAAGGAATCACAGCACCAGAGATGATGTTGTTTCCGTACATCAAGGAACCAGCAACGGGTTCGCGGATGCCGTCGATGTCAACGGGAGGAGCTGCTACGAAAGCGATCAAGTAGCAAATGGTTGCAGAGAGCAACGTGGGGATCATCAATACGCCGAACCAGCCTACATAGAGGCGGTTGTCGGTTGAGGTCACCCAGTTACAAAACTGGTCCCACAAGTTCGCGGATTCGCGACGCTGTAAGGTAGTTGTCATGGTGATTTATGGCGGTTGTTTAAGATATATGGGGCGGTTTTCACTGCCTCACAACAATAGTAACCCGAACGTCAACAAATGTAAAGCAGTCTAATAATCTCGTTACACTCGCCAGGACTCAGGTTCAGAGATTTACCCCTCCGATCGCCTTAAGGTTTTCGTTACAATTGACTCGAAACACCCTAGCTTCGTTACATTTCGCAACAGTTTTTCAGGGCCTATGGCAGAGCCTAATCTTCGCCAAAGTGGTCTAGGTGCAAGATTAAATGGTCAAAATAAAGACCGATCTCAGCCTGTTTAGATTCATCCAAACGGTTAAGGCTAGCGGCTTTCAGCTCTTTCAGTCCCATGGCCATGGCATCGATCGGCACCTGCAACTCTCCATACAGCGTCTCCATATAGTGCATCCCCAGTTGGCTTGTGAAGTCGCGACGGCCTCCGGCGATTCCATAGGTTACAGACCGTAAAAAATGCCAGAAATCACGCCAACAGGCATCAGCCCGCTCTTTCGGGTAAAGGCGTCCACCAGGTTCTAAGATCCCTGGAAATTTGACTAAAAGTTTCACTCTGGCTTCGTCCACAATCTCGCTGGCTTGGTCTCTGAGGAGTTGAGCAATCGGAACCTCGCCTGCCATCTTGGGTGCAAGCTGCTTGATGATTTCAAAATCTTCGTCTGTTAGATAGCGTCGTTCATTATCGGCTTGCTGGAATCTCGCGATCGACTCGGGCGGATGCCCAGGACGCCAGGATGAAAAATCCATGATGCGCGCTTTTTTAATCAGGTCTTTGACGCTATCACTCAGTTCCATAAAGCTCCCGGCCGATTTGTCATGAATTTTAATCGTCTCACAACGTTATTGGACCGCAAATCTCGCTTGCTTAAATCGACAAAGCGCTGAATGCAAGACTAAGGCCTTCTTTACTGGAGCTAATCCTTGTTTTAGATACAGGGTATAGACAGGCGATCGAAGCAAAACCCAGAGCGAATAGTGTTCTTGGGCGGTGGTGATGATACAGGGAATTTTTTGTTCTGAGAGCGCTGTGGCGACTTGGTAGAGGTGGGGCCGTTCGTTTAGGGTCGCAGCTTCGATTTTGCCGTATATTTTGCCGTTAAAAAACATCCCATCCCGCAGATTGTTCTCTGAATAAAATTTAAAAGGAGTTGCTTGAACCAAGGGAACGATCGGAGGCATCATCACCGCACTGTCCCCGGAGCGGATCCCTAAAATCCCTAAAATGCGACGGCGCAGTTCTACTTCTTCAGAAGCATTGTCTCGGCCTGAAGTGAGAACTTGTCTGTATAAGACTGTTAGCATCTCTAAGTGATGGACTTTAGAAATTGCGACAAATCTCTTGGGATAAAGACTAGATATGAGTCGATCGAGGCTGATGCATTCCGAAACGTGAAGCGATCGGGCTTGGACTTCGCTCAAATTTTCCACATAGTCTTGGAGCATTCGACGAATGGTGTAATTCGTAAAAGGCGATAGATGCACGGTTACTTTCCTTTTCCCCTTAATTTATATGGGGAGATTTTTTATAAGTAAGAAAAAGTTTTGCTAAAATTTGACCTTTGAAGTTCAAGGGTCTTTTTTGTGAAGCTTCTGCCAAAATCTTAGCGACCGGGCTGGCTAAGTTGCGGTGATCTCAATCAAAGTTGAATGTCGATCGGGATAGAAAAATACCTGGATTGTCTTGCTTTGGCAGCAAACCCAGTTTTTGAATCGTTGGGTAGTTGTCTCTGTGGAAATAAATATGGTGGGAGAGTCGGGTGGATCCCCAGAGTCATTTTCGTATTGACCCCCTGCTTCAGAGTATAGATAGGGCTGGATCGATACCAGGGGCATTTCACCTTCTGGATAGTGGGAGGGCTGATTGGCGGCTTGTTCCAAGCGATATTCCTGTCTGCGTTGAAGAATGGCAGTGACGATCGCTAGGTGCTCGTCATCGAGAGAATAAACGGATTCTTGTTCACCTCGTTTGCCTTTGTGATGGACTTTGGTTTTGAGGCCGAGTTGGGTTAGAAGCTGAGAGAGGATCCAGTTGTTGTTGGAGTCTTCTTTAATGGTGAGATTGAGGTAGAGCTTGATGTCTTTGCGGCATGAGCGGGCGATCGTCCCAAATTGCCCCAAACTCTGGCTGGTCCATGTGGCTTTTGAGTTGAGAAATTCGCGGAGTCCGAGTTTTTCCCTGGCGAAGCGTTTGACTTCGTGATACTTCAGGTCCCACGGTGTGAGGAGTGCGCCCCACTGTAATTGCTGATCCCGATCGTTTTTGTCTCGGGCGTTGGAGATGTCACAGCCATAGAGGAGTGCTTCGAGCTGCTGGATTGGGTTGCCGTATTTGCCGTGGAAGATGATTTCGTCGGCGGTGAGTTCGGTTTTGCAGAAGAAGGCTTGGATCCGGTGTTTTTCGATCGCTTGTTGGTCTTCTTGGGGCAGGTTTTCACGGTAGGTAAGTTGATGCAGTTCGGCGGGGGTGAGGTTGTGGGCTTGGGCGATGGCTTCGGCTTCGGCTTTTTGGATTTGACGGGTGAGGTCGCGCATGGCTTGGGCGAATTCTTGGGTGTGATTGTCGGGGATCACTTCGGTGACTTGGCTGCCTTCAGCTTGGAGTCTGGCTTTGAGTGCGGTGCTGAAGGCGTTGTGGGAGGCGTTTTCCATGGCGAGGAGGTCGCAGTAGAAATCGACGCTGGGTTCGGAGTGGCTGAGGTCGTCTTCACGATCGTGGGGGCTGAGCTTGTAGCCGAGCTGCGATCGGATGACTTGGGCGGCGATGAAGCTGCGACGACGGATCGATCGTTGGATTACCCGAGGGTTTTGGCTTTGGCTGATGGCGGCCTGGTTGTTGCCGTGGTGGGCGGCCCAGATGATGCGGGGGACTTTCGATCGGACTCGGTTGAGGGCTTGGGCTGCGTCTCCGTCGGTGAGGACGCCTTTGAAGATGCCGTAGACGAGGTTGAAGTGTTCGACTTCGATGCTGACGCCTGTGCCAAGGCTGGGGGTGGCGATGATCCAGTCGTAGCGATGGACGTGGAGGTTTGGATTGGTGATAAAGGCGCGCTGTTCGTGTTCGCCGGAGGTTTCGCTGTTGATGAGTAGGCCGATTTTTTCGGGGAAGAGGGCTTTGAGTTTGACGGCGATTTTGGTGGAGGCGACGCGGCTGTCGATCGCGACGAAGGTTTTATGTTCAGCGGCAATATCTTCGGTGAGGCGTTGGTAGGCGTCGTCGATTTTGCGGGTTTCGAGGAAAGTCGCGTCAAAACTTTCGCTGATGTATTTGTTCAGAATCAAGACTGGGCGCTGATCCCCGTCCGATCGCCATTGCTGAATATAGTTGATTCCCGCGTCGCAGGCGTCCGCGTCGGCCAGGATGACGAGGCGGGCTGCTGCGATGAGGTGGTTGAGGTGTTCGATGAGTGCGCCTCGGTTGCCCTTTTTGGCGCAGGTGTCGCCCAGGAACAGGTGGCGCAGGACTTGCATGAATTCGTCGATGACGAGGATGCCGCCGCTTACGTCGTCGGTGCTGATGCTGAGGATGCTGTCGATGCAGAGTCCGATGCGCAGGGTGTAGCCGTCGCCCCCGAAGAAGCGGCCCTGAACTTTGTCGAGGTCGTTTTTAAAGTTGAGGTTCCATCGATCGCAGGTGTTGCGCTGGAGGGCGATGCGGTGGCCGAGGGAAATGACTTTGGGTTCGTCTTTTAAGACCTGGGCGAGGAGGTTGGTTTTGCCTGTGCCTTTGCCTGAGGCGAGGATGAGTAGGCCCCGATCGGGAATCGCGGGGATCATTGCGTAGTCTAGCTCTGGGGTGTTGAGCCGAACGGTGGGAACGATCGTGAGCTGGTTGGTTTGATTGGTTTTCCAGGTCCAGGTTTCAATGGTGTCAGCTTGGTCAAATGCGCTGTGGAGTGCCTGAGCGCCTTCTGAAGCGACGAGATCATCAATCCCTTTAGAATCTCCTGTCCAAGAGAGGACTCGCACTTTTACGCCCCGTTCTGTGAGGAGTGCGGCGAGGTTACGGAGGGCGGTGTGGACGTTGCGCCTGGTGCTGGCTTTGGTGTCTTGGTCGAAGGCGAGGTAGACGGTGCGGCCTGGGGTGGCGATGCAGTGGAGTTCGCGGACGAGTTGGCGTAGGGTTTCTTGACCGATCGCAGTCGTGAGGGTCGAGTAGCCGCCGTGGATACCGGGTAGACCGATCGCGGGATAGCCATGGCTGAGGAGGCAGGCGGCTTTTTTGGCTCCTTCGGTGAGGATGATGGGGATGGTGGGGTTGGCGGTGACGGTGGGCCAAAAGGTGGGGTCTATGGTGCTTTCGGGGCGGTCTGGGGTGTTGTATTCGTCTTCCCAGGTGGAAGCAAGGATTTGGGATTTGGACGGGTTGTAGGGGATTTGGAGGCGATCGTGGATGGTTTGGCTGAGGCGTTGAGTGAGGTTGAGGTAGAAGGTGCCTCGGGGGGTGCCTTTGGGGTGTTCGTATTTGATGGGCTTCTGTTTTTTTGGATCCAGGTAAGGCCGATCGGGTTTAAAACAGCCCCAGATCATGGGGTTCCAGTTGTTGAGTGGATCCA
>JANMIS010000174.1:0-4697 GCA_031375925.1 Synechococcales cyanobacterium OTE_70_concoct_197_sub | reverse complement strand
ATTTGACCATCATTGATGAAATCCATGTAACGCTACTCAAAAAACGCGCTACGATTACCCGCAAAATGCCTCCACCTAAGCTAGTCCTCGAAGTTGTTTCACCGGGTACTGAGACTTCAGAAAACTACAGACGGGACTATGAGTCAAAACGGAATCAGTACTCCGAGATCGGTATTCCTGAATATTGGCTGGTTGACCCAGAACGATCGATCGTCCTCATTGGAAATCTAATCAATGGGGAATACCAATTCAAGACGTTTAGGAAAAATCAGGCGATCGTCTCTTCCACATTTCCAAGTCTAACGTTGACGGCGGCTCAAATATTGAGGGCGCAGCGATAATGAGTTCAACTAACGATCGACGGTTTTAGATAAAAATAGCTTGTAATCCTTGCGAGATAGGGCTTATACGATCGACGATCGACCACGCCTTATAGTAAACCTGTAGCCGAACCTGCTAGAGCCAAGTCAGGAGCGATCGAATCAATGACCAAACTTAGGGTGTAGATCCATGTCACTAACTAAGTTACTCGTCCCAACCTATACGCAAATGCTTAGAGCGCTCTCAGGGTGGCTGAAGAAGGCACAGGAACAAGTACCGACAGTAGATGCGGAAGCGCTGTTATCCGCTCGTCTCGCGCCAGACATGTTTCCTCTATCGACTCAGATTCGGTTTGCTTGTGTGCAGGCTCAAGAGGCAATATTCCGGCTTAAAGGAGAAGCTCTCCCAAAATCTATCGATGAACTGCTTGAAGAAGGGCGAAATGCAGGAGAGCGATCCGGTTCGCTCGCGGATGCTCAAGCTCGGATTGATGAAACTATTGCTTTACTAGACAGCCTCGCCCCCGACGCCCTAGATGCTAACGCTGATAAGCCACTCGCACATGAACTTCCGAACGGTATGATTCTGGATCTGTCCGCCGAGCAATATGCCCGCGATTGGTCACTAGCCCAGTTTTATTTCGGCGTTGCTGAATTAAGGTATGTCTCGAAGTGGGACTGGAACATCCCCAAATTTTAAGTAGTGAAGTAGCAATCTAATTGAGTGTGCCAGCATTTTTACGCATTTGGAATAGCAAAGCGTTTTTCGATGAAGTCGAGCCAGGTAGTGCCGGAGTCGAGTATTTTCACCTTCTACTCGGGTCATATAGGTCTTGCTGATGATTTGGTCGCCAGCGGGAATAAATCCTGGATAAACTGACCAGCCATCTGTGACATAAAAGAAGCATTGCCAGGTTGCTACGATCGCCCACAAGGGTTCAAACGTCTCGGCACTATGATCGCCGATGACCCAGCCTAAAATTCCTTTTTTAAAATGGTCTACAGCGGTCCAGATCCAGATTTTGTTTTTTTTGAGCCGACAAAGGTTTGTAGTTCATCCAATTCACCCACCTGAGGAATGGTATCGGGCGCATAGGCATCAGGTAGTATTCCTCCGACCTTTTTGATCCAGGTGATCACAGTAGTGTGGTGAACGCCTTTGACACGTTCTATCCCTCGTAAACCCATGCCATTGACGTACATTTTGAGGCATTCGCGCTTAAATTCATCACTGTATCCCCTAGGGATTTTATTCCGAATGACAAACTGACGGCGACAATCCATGCATAGGTGATTTTGTTTACCTTTTTTGATCCCGTTTTTACGGATATGGTTCGATTGACATTCAGGGCATTTCATCAAAATTCACCTTAACGCATACCCTAATTATGCAACGCCACATTTTCTACTGACACATATCCTCCACTGGCGGGAAAAGTTCGATGCAAAAACTGTAGAAAAGAGCTTTTGTTTGATCGAGGACAAGAATCTGGACTTTAATAGCTTTGTTGTATAATAATTTTTGGCATAAAAAGGTGGGAAGAGGTCGCAGCAGGAGGGACTCTAGTAGGAATAGCTGGATTACTGGCAACAGCGTTATTTCCCCCTGCAATTTATGTATCTTTTCTTGGATTTGGCTCAGTATTTACTGGATTGATAAATAATAAAGGATATCTTTTGCTGATTGGCAGCACAGAGACTCTTAAGAAAGAGGCCCAATCTCTGGTGTTAGCTTGTCGTTAAGTTCATTATCCCGAATTAACCGAAATCTAATTTACATTGGGAGAAAATATTATGGGATACAGTATTGGCTCGAAGATCCGTTATTTAGGAAACGATAGGTTAGAGTACATAGCTGAAGTCATTAGTTACAATTATAACAATGGTGCCTATTACCTCATACGGCCTGATGGGGGATCGGGCGACTTTTGGGTTCCAGAATCAACTATAACTGGTTGGGCTTAAATCATTGTTATGTGGCTCCAGTTATCGGTGGGGAAGTGGTTGAGAGGTTATCTGTTAGCATCAGGTGAATTACAGAAACAGAGAGTCATATGGAAAAACTGACAGAGTTGCCGAAAGATTTACCTGTTCCTGTAGACGATGGTGCTTGCAACCACTTGCTAGAGCTACTGCGTACACAAGTTAGATTCTATTCAAGTTCCAACCCAGGAAGATCGCCTCAAACCTACGCCAACCCTGGACTAGGGTTGGCATTCCAGGTGGACGTTGAGACTGATATCCGGACCAGCCCCCCAACCCGGCAATCCACCAAGTTGCCCAAGCAATGGATCTCGGGGGATGGGGATTTTGCTGTTTTTTAGTTTTTCCGTCTAAGGTGGGTGCCAAGGAGCGTAAACAATTTTGTTGGTCACTTGATAAGGCAATGGTCACGTCTAAATCGGGTCGGTCTCGCCCTTCCACGAGTTGGAGAATCCTGAGGGCGACGGATAATCCTAAAATCGTTAACCGTTGCATAGATTCTGGCACCAGGCTTCATCAATATCGCTTTCTCGATCCCCAATATGGGTAATTTGGGTTGCCCCGCCTGCTTCTAAACTGGGAGCAGAACGCTCCGCAGAGGCAATCCACTTGAATGATTCTTTCTTTTCAATCGGTAAGGCGTAATATTTTCGTTTTTTTTACTAGACCTGTTGGCTTCCCTCGTCCAAAGCTGAACTGCACTAATACCAAGTGGAAATCCGGTCTCAGCATCCAACACAGCAGTGGCCAGACTCTGCGACAACTCTGAAATCGTCACGTCAGGGTTCTCCAAGAAGCGGTAGTAAGCCACTTGTTCGGCCCGATTTCGGCTAATCCTGCGAATATTGATGGATTGATGGGTCCAAATTGATTCATACAATGCCGCCCCCTTTTTACCAGACGGGGATCTCCAAAGACCGTGCTGGCAGATTGACGAGCCTGAGCCAAAATTGGATTATCCATAGCCAGTGAGGATTTGAAAGGTCACTTCTAGTTTAGAACGACTTGTGTTACGCGGTAGCCAGAATTGGGGGCTAGGGGGCCGCAGAACCCACCGTAACCGCACCCGAACAAGCCTTCGCCCGATCGCGCGCCTCTTCGACAGTATTGCCAGTTGCCAATGCGACCGCCATCCGACGGTTTGGATGGCTGGTGGGTTTGGCAAAAATGCGGAGTTTGCTGGTGGGGACTTTTAGGGCCTCGTTGACGCCCGTGAAGATAGGATTTTGACTGCTTTCAGTGGCCAAGATCACCGAAGAGGCTCCAGGGGAAAGCAATTGAATTTCACCGATCGGCAACCCCGCAATGGCCCGCACATGCAATTCAAACTCCGACATATTTTGACTAATCATCGTCACCATTCCCGTGTCGTGCGGTCTCGGACTCACCTCACTAAAGCAAACCGTTCCATCCTTTTCAATAAATAGCTCAACCCCAAACAATCCCCAGCCACCGAGGGCTTCAGTAATCGTCGCAGCGATCGTTTCGCATTGTTTTAAAGTTTGTGCCGACAGTTCACAGGGCTGCCAAGATTCGCGATAATCGCCGCTGATTTGCACATGACCAATAGGCGGACAGAAGTGAGTGCCATCAACGGCGCGCACCGTTAGCAATGTAATTTCAGTTTCAAAATCAACAAAGCCTTCAATAATTACCCGATCGTTTTGCGTCCGTCCTTTGTCGTGGGCGTAGTCCCAAGCCGCTAAAATATCTAACTCTGTTTTCACCGTACTTTGGCCTTTACCGGAGGAACTCATCACAGGTTTTACAACGCAGGGCAATCCAATCTCTACGATCGCAGCCAAATATTCCTCTTGGGTATCCGCAAAGCGATAGGGCGATGTTTTTAATCCTAAAGTCTCTCCCGCCAGCCGCCGAATCCCCTCCCGATTCATCGTCAAAAACGTAGCCTGAGCGGTAGGAATCACGGTCCAGCCTTCGCTTTCTAACTCGACTAAAGTTTCAGTGGCGATCGCTTCGACTTCAGGAACAATTAAGCTAGGTTTTTCCTGTTCGATCACGGCACGTAATGCAGCGCCATCGAGCATACTGATGACATGCGATCGGTGGGCAAACTGCATCGCAGGCGCATTTGCATAGGAGTCCACTGCGATCACTTCAATGCCGAGTCGCATGGCTTCGATCGCCACCTCACGGCCTAATTCGCCTGACCCGAGCAGGAGCAATCGGTGAGAGTTCGAGTTTCCGGGGGTTGTCCATTCGGTCCAGGGAGTCATCATTGTTCCTTCAATCTGCAAGAATCCTCAAAAACTATAGCGCAATCGTCCTTTTCATTCTCAACTCCCGACTTTCGATTCAATTCTTTAATTTCACCTTCAAACCGATCGAACCGCTGATTGACAATATTTCCCAATGCATCAATCTCATCATAGA
>JANMIS010000158.1:0-4178 GCA_031375925.1 Synechococcales cyanobacterium OTE_70_concoct_197_sub | reverse complement strand
CAAAGCGACTGGCAAGGCAACATATAGTACACTCATTTTACCCTCCTCTCGGAAAAAGCATTTGTCGACATCGCCATGGCTAAAACGGTCAATCCGCTGATCGGCATCAGCACAGCGGCAATCAACGGATGAATCCAGCCTGCAATCGCTAGACTTATCGTCACTGTATTGTAAATCAGCGACGCTGCAAAGCATCGGCGAATTCCTCGCACTACGCTCCTGGCAGCATCCATCAACTCGACGACAGAATCAAGGCGGTGGTTTGCTAGAAATACGGGTGCGGCAGCCAGCGATTGGCCGCTTCCGCTGCGGATTGCGATCCCAACGTCTGCCATCGCCAACGCAGCCGCATCATTAACGCCATCACCTACCATGACGGTTGGACGATTCCTGTCGTTTTTACCGCGGCGTATGACCTCTAGTTTCTCTTCGGGGCTCTGTTGTCCAAATGCAAAATCGATTGATACATCCTTGCCCCTCAAAAGGTCCACCAAACCATCAACAATTTCTTGCCGATCGCCCGAGAGAACACCCAATCTCCAGCACTTGCTACGAGTGCCCGAAGCGCCTCGACAACATCGCACCGAAGCGAATCGCCAAGCTCAAACATTCCTCGAACCTCGCCATCCACCGACACCCAAACGACAGATCGATTTTTTGAAAATGCTGATCTTTGCTTCGCCAACCAATTGCCCGTTATCTCAGCCCCTTGCTCCCGCATCCAAGCTTCGTCACCAACTGCCACCTCGACCCCATCCACTCGTCCGCGAACGCCCTTACCCAGGTGCTGCTCCAGCTCGGCAACCAATGCATTCGGAACTTGATTCAACACTTGGTGGGCGTATCCCGTGATGGCGTTCGCAATTACGTGGTGAACCGAGTTTTCGAGCGCCGTTGCGTGCACCAAGTCCTCGTCCGTTCCATGCCATTCCAACACACTCACATGCCCACTTGTCAACGTGCCTGTTTTGTCGAGCCACAACATTCCTGGCGTGGCTAGCCGTTCGAGACAGTCGCCATCTCGTATCCAGATCTGACGTCTCGACGCACGCCCCAACGCGACCGTAATCACTAATGGTGCGGCCAGGGCTAGTGCGCATGGACATGCGATCGTAAGAAGTGCCATTGTGTGCTCGGTCGCTGTGGAAACGTCTGCATAAAGCGACCATGCCCCCCAGGTTCCGACCGCGAGCAACAGAACCACCAAAACAAACCACTTGCTTACACGATCCGCAGCCTGAATCGACGGTGTCCGGTGCGAAGCAGCGTTTCGGACAAGCTCCATCAGCTTGCCAACGCGGCTCATTTCTCCGGCAGCGGTAATCGCCACTTCCACAGATGCTGAAACATTACTCGTGCCTCCGACGACCGGATCCCCTATCCCAATAAAAACTGGAAACGTCTCACCCGTGAGAAGCGATGTATCGACAGAGCTGTTGCCGGATATCACGATTCCATCGGCTGGTATCGTCTCACCTGGCCCTATCTCAATTCGATCGCCCACTTGGAGTCTACTCGCTGGGACAGTCTTGCGAGTTCCGTCTAGCTCGAGCCGTGTGGCCGTCACCATGTTCCATCGTAGCAAACGATCCAATGAAAGGCTTGTTCGATACTGAACCCGGAATTGAATGAAGCGACCGATGCGCAGCAACAGAATCAACGACGCAAGCGAGTCAAAATAGATATGGCCAAAACCGCGAGCCGCGCCAACGATCGATCCCACTACCCCCATGAGGAGCGACAAAGCAACAGGAATATCGACATGCGGTGTCCGAGTACGAATCGCTTGCCAAGCAGTATGAAAGAAAATCCTGCCAGGAAATATTGCGGCAGCGACCGCAAGTAACGTTCCGACCCATCTCAAAAAAAGTTCGTGACCAGCGTGCATACCAGTCGACTCGCCCGAATACAATGCGATCCCGATCCACATGGCGTTGATGGCCAGGAAAGTGGCCACCGCAATTCCAATCAAGTGCTCCTGTTGCTGCTCTTTAAATCCTCGATTGTCCTCGCAGTCCACTGTCCATGGCGTTAGCGAATACCCAAGCTTCGCCAGCTTGCGCGATACGTCGACCGGCTGAGTCCGTTTCGGGTCGTAAACCAACTCAATCGTCCGATCGCTCATTCTGACCTGGGCACTTAGCAGACCTGGCAAGGTTGGCTGAATCCGTTCGATAAGCCATGTGCAAGCTGCGCAGTGAAGCCCATCGACTGCCAAACGAACCGAACACATGCCATCAGGCATCGTCTGGACAGCAACGCCTGCGGCGCTCAGATCCTCCAAAATCTCCGTACGCGAACACTGCGCCTCACCGGATTCTATAGCGGTACCATTTTGTGTTGTCCTTAGAACGTAGTAGCTTTCAAGACCCAGCTCATGAATGAGGGCATAAGCCCCCATGCAGCCATTGCAACAAAAGACCGTCTCATCCTCACTATGGGCATAGGTAGGGAGACGACAATGCGAACAGGGTTTCGCAATCTTGGCTGTTGAATTTGGCTCCTCAAGGATTTTTGGCATCGTCCCCTCGACAACATGGAAGCTCTATTTGGCTTGAGCTTCGCACAAGTTCCAGTGATACCTCAGACGACGTTTCGGACAGAATACTTGCTTTCTTGCTCATTTGCCGTAGATCGACCAAGCTCCGTTCGACCAAGATAAAGACTCCGAAACTGATGATGCAGCCGGCAGCGAAGGGCTGAGCCAGGACCTGCCATCGCGGACTTATCGAGGACCAGCCCCAGGCCGCGATCGACAGTAGCGGCAAAGTACCAATCCAAAAAGCAGTCATCATGGCGATGGACATCGTCACATTTGGGGCCGCCGCCGCAGCCAGTACAAACAAATAAAGCCAACCACAAGGCAAGAGTGTACTCGTCAGTCCCCATAGGAATGAACTTAACCCGACTGTACCGCCAGCATAGGTTCTGCGCAGGCGTACAATTCCAGCCGACCAAGCTTGTGACCAACGGGAGTGTCTTACTGACGCTCGCCATGAAAACGTGGCTAGCATTCGAATCATGCCGATGGCAATCATCGCAATTCCGACGCCCCAGCCGACCCATCGCAATGCATGATTGCCGCCCGCAAACCACTGAATGGATGAGCTCAAAAGTGCGACCCCAATTCCCATCGCCCAGTAGGTCGCAAGACGTCCAAGGTGATACGAACTCAAACGCAGTATTCGGTTGCTTTGCAAACCGGTTGTGGGCCCCATCGCGAGGATGGCAAACGGTGTACACATCCCAACACAATGCATCGAACCAACGAGCGATGAAAACAGCGTAGCTGCCAACAGTTCCCAGATGTTCATTCTCCCGTTGCGCTTTCCGATTCCGAGGTGTCAAACCAATCAAGCGTTTGCTCATCCCAAAAATGACTATTCCCGTCTTTGTGGATTTCCAAGTCCATTTGCCAGCGTCCCGGTTTGGCTACGTCGATCGTGGCTCTGTACACGCCGGGTTCGATCTCAATAAGTTCGCCTCGAATCTGTTCCCCAACGCGAGTAAAGTGAAACATTCGAACCACCCCATTGCCGCCCGTAACCGGTTTGTTTTCCCCGTCTCTAACTGTAACATCGATCGCATTGCGAGATGGCTCAACGCGATGCAGTTCGACCTTCCAACCAAGTGCTTTGGATGTCCGTTTTCGCTCTTGCCGAATATCCCATGCCACTGCTCGCTCACCGTAACCGGGAATCGAACGAAAGGATGGGTCGCCCGCTGCCATCGAAATCGCGATGGCGGCAATCGCGAAGTCGATCGTAAAGAAGCCGCAGATGACGCATGTCCAGAATCGCATGGCGCTGCGCTCTCGCATTGCTAATTGCGATAAAGTAAATACCGAGGTTTGTTGCTCGTTGACCATTATGTTTACCTTGGGCCTGTAAGCCGTACTTGAATTGTTTTGGTCGCATCGCTGCTGTCGACGATTTGAAACGAAGCGTCAATCGATCCCTTGCCCGTCGTTTTGTGAAGTGGGAAATGAACATCGAGCGGCAGCAGAACCGATTGTCCGGGCTTTAGCTGTACAGCCTCACCGCTACTCCATTTGGCGACGATCCCCTCATCTGCACACGCAATCGTATAGACTTGATCCTTTTGGCTACGATTTACCAACCGCACCTGAAAGTTGTTTTGCACGAGCCGGTCCGCTCCGATGGTAAATGGGGAGCCAG
>JANMIS010000443.1:0-4109 GCA_031375925.1 Synechococcales cyanobacterium OTE_70_concoct_197_sub | reverse complement strand
ATTGAACAAATTGTAGATTTACCACAAGGGATTTGGTCAGATGCAGCCGTAGATTGTGTCTTGCTATTCCTAACACAGGAAATTAATGAGGAACAACGTAGAACACAACAGTCACAAGTAAACTTATTAGGACTGCGTGATACTCTTGATAAACTCACAACAAGAAATTGGGACGAGACAATTCAGCAACAGCAATCCAGATGGTTAAGCAATCCAAGGAATGAGATCAATATACGTTACGATTCACTAATGCAACAGATTGAGAATGCATGTGTTATCTCAGTCAATACTAATAGTTCTCAACAAAATATTTTACAACTAGGAGACGTAACTGAAAGTAATCAAGGAATTATTGTTTATAGGACAAGAGTTGAAAGTCAGACAAACCTGTATATTAGAGAACGAAGAAGCGTTCCCTCTAGCGAAGTTGACTGGCGTCCTTTACTTGACAGCACTAGTTTTGTAGGGCGGTATGAATTGCGATGGGGTCAAAAGCAGCCGCATGTAAAATACGGTAATTGGCTTTGGCGTTCCCGTGAAAAGAGATATTTTGATTCCCCCAAAATTGTACTTGTTCGATTAAGGAATAAATCTCTGAAAAGGCGTCTCGTGGCAACATTTGATGAGGCTAGTTTCTACAATCGTGACAACTACAATAATATAATTCTTCAACAAGATGTGAACTATTCTCTTAAATATTTACTATCTCTTTTTAACTCCTCGACTTTAAACCATTGGTACAGAAACAAATTTGATAACGTTAATATCAATCCTGATACTTTTCGACAACTTCCTATTTATCCTGCTGATGCTGACACTCAATCAGAGTTGGGCGAAAAAGTCGATCGCATTCTCTCCAAAAATGTAAAACTCAATGAATTTCGAGAGCAGGGATACATCATCCGCAAACAACGAGATGGTAATTCTCTAATTGACATTCCCTACGATCGCCTATTAATTGAAATCCAACAAGGCAATTCTAATCTTTCGACGCTCACCCTATTTGATGCAAAGGCGGCAGGACTGCTTACTATTCCCGATCGCTGCGACTTGCAAGTTGCTATTGGCAGTAATATTTATAGCCCCGATCGATATCCTACTAGTATTGTATTACGGAATAATAAGCTTTGGTTTGTCGTCGCAGATCAGAATATTCGACGGTATTTACTCGGCTATCTCAAGCGTCCTCAATGGCAGGGAAAAACTTGGGATGAAATTAAAAATCAGGCAACTTTACCAACCGAAGCCAACGATCTAAGAATATTTTTTGCAACTGAACAGCAACGTCGATCTGAAATTCAAATGTTGTTAGATGAAGTTGATCAAATTGATTCAGAGATTGATGAGAAAGTATTAGATTTGTATGGAATTACTAATCCAATCGATCGACGTAGAATTGTTGGTAATTTAGAAATCTTAGAAGAAGATAATGATGAAGCTGAAAATTTACTAGAGAGCGAATAATACATATAAATCCTTCCGAGCACTCAGCAATGATGCAATAAAACCTGCCACGATCGCCCCTAAAATGCACCGGAGGGGCGTCGGAGGCTGACGAGTCGGATCGTCAGGAGATGCTTCTTGTATCTTGTCTTCAGGGCTGGACATGGTGTGCAGTTGCAAAAATTGCCTCCTCATCCTACACCAGACCTAAAGACAAGTTCTTAGTTAATCATCAGATCCTTTCAGACGGAGATAGAGCTTTGTGTAATAGGTCACGAGAAATGGGGTTGCCACTAATCCTACTAACGCACCGAAGACCGTCGCGATCACCACAGATTTTGGCCCAAGTGTCACGCCAATAAAAAATGAGATCAACAAAACCGGAACGATGAAGCAGATAGCCGGGACCAACTGCGCCACGAACACGCTCCACCAACGTCCGCCCACTAAATTCCAACTGGACTTGAGAGACGCCACAGCATCAAGGTCGTCAATCATAATGCCGTACAGCACAAAGCCTAAGCGAATCGCCACATACAATCCGGGCACAATTAGGAGACAAAGGCCGACAATAACAGCGATCACATAGAGCAGAAAGCCTACGATAAGCTGAGCTAGCTTCCCTATAGCTTCATTGATTGCTCCACCTAAATCTGCGGTCTGAGTGGAGATATAGCGATAGGCTAGATAGACTGAAGCACCCGAAATTACAGGGGCTATGACAAATCCATTTAGGATTGCTAGCGGAACCTTTAGACTCGGAACTGTCGCATCCAAAACCGATACCACTAGAGAGGGTGTGGCTAAGATGAGCAGGGGCAAGTAGATAGACATTGCCTGGGGAATGGATTCCTGAAGCAGTTCAAACGGGGCGATTTCTCTAGAGGACGATCGATCGGGGGTAAAAGACATAAGGCTTTAGGTGATGATTTTGCTGTAACTCGGTGGCGAAGCAATAATGTAAGTAATCTAAGTCAGGGCTAAGTCAGGGATAGTCGCAACGCTAATCGAAAAAATCATGTCTAGTTTACTTTTTACAGAAAAACTTTACATTGATGCCCTGAGCGTCCGGTTTGGTGGGAGAATGGGGAACCTTGTTTATCCGCAAGGCGTTCCACTATTAAATATTCCCGATCGCAAATTCTATGGCAACCATGCAGTTTTTCCCTGGTACCGACGAACCCGTTGTACCCCAAGTTAAGCTTACCCGCAGTAAGGATGGCTCAAAAGGCACGGCATCCTTTGTGTTTGAGAATCCAAAGGCACTGTCCGGTGACAACATCGACGGCATCACGGGGCTGTACATGGTGGATGAAGAAGGCGAGATGACGACAAAAGACGTGAATGCCCGTTTTGTCAACGGTAAGCCTTTTGCCCTAGAAGCAATGTACATCATCCGATCGCCTCAAGAATGGGATCGATTCATTCGCTTTATGGAGCGCTACTCCGATGTCAATGGCATGGGCTTAACCAAGAAAGAATAGGTTTTGTGTGTCTAAGCCCCATCCCGACACTGCCACTCGATCGGTGACCTGTGCTGTCATTACTGTGAGTGATACGCGCACAAAGGACACCGATCGCAGCGGCCAATTAATTCAGCAGCTTTTGGCGGAGTCCCAGCACACCGTCGGGTTTTACAAGGTGCTAAAAGACGAACCGGATGATCTGCGAACTGCTATTGCTTTTCTTCAGCAGCGATCGGACATTGAAGTTTTGCTATTCAATGGTGGGACGGGGATTTCGCCTCGGGATAGGACCTATGATGCGATCGTCGAACTTTTAGATAAATCTATGCCGGGATTTGGTGAATTATTTCGCATGTTGAGCTATGCAGAAATTAGTTCACGGGCAATGGCATCTCGCGCAATAGCAGGAACGATCGGGCATCAAGTTTTGTTTTCAATGCCGGGTTCGACGGGTGCGGTAAAGCTAGCGATGGAAAAATTAATTTTGCCAGAAATGGTGCATTTAACGGGACAGTTGAATGGTCCCTTAGCCCCCCAATTCTGAGGGAACATAAGGGGAACATAAATTGAGAGGATTGTTTTATGTCAGTTACGGTCAGAGTTCCGGCGACGACGGCAAATATTGGGCCGGGGTTTGATTGCTTGGGCGCAGCGTTGACGTTGTACAACTCGTTTACATTCTTAGAATTGCAGTCAGAATTGCAGTCGAAGTTAGGTGAGCCGAGTTTGGAGATCTCGGTGACGGGGGTGAATGCCGATCGGGTCAGTTGTGGCCCTGAAAATATGGTGTACCAAGCCATGAAGACGTTTTACGATCGCTTGGGTCAACCCATTCCCAACGTCAAAATCCACATTGATATGAATGTGCCATTGGCGCGAGGGTTAGGGAGTTCGGCGACTGCGATCGTGGGTGGGTTAGTTGGGGCGAATGGTTTGGCGGGAAACCCGTTTTCAATGCAACAAATCGCCGACCTCGCGACCGAAATCGAAGGCCATCCTGACAATGTGGTCCCTGCATTATTGGGTGGCTGTCGGCTATCTGCCTCTGGGGTCGATCGTCCTTGGGAAGTGAGCGAGTTAGCTTGGCATTCGGACATTATTCCCGTCGTGGCGATTCCAGCCTTTGAACTGTCTACGGCAGCAGCGCGGAGCGTTTTGCCTGAAAGCTACAGCCGATCGGACGTGGTGTTTAATATGGCG
>JANMIS010000146.1:0-3210 GCA_031375925.1 Synechococcales cyanobacterium OTE_70_concoct_197_sub | reverse complement strand
GACTCGGCACCCTCCACCGCCACGCCGATGCCCGCTGGCGACAGACCCCCGAAACCATTTCCCAACTCGCAGATCTGCAACTAGAACTGCTCACCGCTGCAAGCACTTGGACCAAACCCACAGGAAAACTTATTTATTCCACTTGCACCCTTCATCCTCTGGAAAACGAAGAAGTCATCAAAACCTTCCTCGCTCAAAACCCCTCTTGGCAAATTGATCCCCCAGCCCCAGCCTCAGTCTTAGCGGATTTAGCCTCACCTGAAGGCTGGATTCAAGTCCTACCGCACCATCACGACATGGATGGATTTTTTATGGTTCGGCTTAAGAAACCATAAAGCATTGTCTATAAGGGATGTTTTTTTGTGTAAAAATGCGCACAATGACAACGGGCACACTTGCTTACCTTTCAAGTTCGGTGTATGACCCAGGAGGATAAGCATGATGATCACGCAAACGCCTCAAAAGACTTTAATCAAAATTTTGATTGGAGCGGCATGGCTCGACGGCAAAATCCAAATCGAAGAACGTCAATTTCTCCGTGAAATCGCTCAAAAGCACAACCTTTCCCAAGACCCCGAAATCTATCCTCTCCTCCACGAACTCCGCAGCGTTTGCCCTGGTGAATGCGATCGGTGGATTAAGGAATACCTCGGCCCTCACCCCACCGCCGAAACCATCCACTGTCTCCTAGAGCAACTCAGCGCCCTAGCCTACTGCGACGGCGATGTCTGCAACGAAGAAGCCATCCTTCTGATGCGTCTCCAAAACCTAGAAAGTCATGCTCTAAGCCATCCACACACGTCTCTTACCCATCAAGCCGCCGACCTGATCCGTCGTCTTTATCATCGCTGGATCGCAATCTTAGACGGGGATCACGCCCACCATCACTGAAAACAAGCATTTAATATAAAAGCCCCCAAATATTTGGGGGCTTTTGCATATCTGAGATTATTTAAGTCTCTGCTAATTCAACCGTAACAGGCGTATGGTCACTGGGTTGCTCTAGCTTGCGAGGCTTGGGATCAATGGTGCAAGAGAGGGCACGATCGTAAAGCGCCGGAGTTAAGTAATGATGATCAATTCGCCAGCCCGCATTGCGCACAAAGGAGGCCGATCGATAATCCCACCAGCTATAGTGATCCCCGTCCTGAGTAAACTTCCGAAACGCATCCTGAAGCCCCAAACTCAACACATCTTTTAAAGCATCCCGTTCAATATCAGAAGACATGATATGGGTCGCACGTTTTTTAGGATTGTGAATATCAATATCTTCAAGAGCAATATTAAAATCGCCGCAGATTAACAGATCGGACGATCGCCCCAAAAGCTCTGACAAATAAACCTTCAACAACTTCAACCAGCGCAACTTGTAGTGATATTTTTCGCTATCAATTTCAGACCCATTCGGCACATAGACATTCACCACGCGCACCCCATTGAGCACACAGGAAATCACCCGCTTCTGCTCATCCAAATCCCCCACCAAATCCGCCGCTAACACCCCTCCAAATCCCAACCGCACATCATCTAAAGGAACCCGCGAAATCAACGCAACACCGTTATAACTTTTCTGACCAAATATATAGGGCGTAAATCCAGCCTCTTTAAATGCCGCGATCGGAAAAACATCGTCTGTCACTTTTGTTTCTTGAAGGCATAAAAGATCAACGTCAGGATTATTCTCAAGCCATTGCAGCGTATGCGTTAGGCGAGTGCGAACGGAATTGACATTCCAGGTGGAAACTTTCATGGACAGTGGGAAATATTTCAGCCTCTGTAGACTATCACAGCAGACTATCACAGCAGACTATCACAGCGAGTATCACAGCCTCAGGCTAGATCATCTGGCGAAGCATCTGGGCGATCGCACTAGCAGGTGGACGAGATCGAGGATTTCGGTCAGTCATATGCCGAAGTAACTCGACAATAGCAGGGCTTAAGCGACTCATCCACTCTGGATGGAAGCCATCTAAGGCGTAAAATTTCTGCGGGGCTTCTCCCGTTAGCAGGTAGGCTAAGGTCGTACCTAGGGCATAGACATCCGTAGCAGGAGTGGGGGCTTGAGTGGCGAGTTCTGGGGCGGTGTAGCCTTGGCTTTGGCACTCAAGACCCGACTGCCAAGATTGCCATCGCGGATTGCCAAAATCAATCAGGACGATCTCCTGGCCCGATCGCAATACTTGACGGCGCAACAGATGACGCGGGTGAAGATCTCCGTGAACAATAGGCGTTGGCCCGTTGTGCAATTCCTCAAGCACATCACAGACTTCCAGAACCAAGGCGATCCCCTCGGACAAATCAACAGGACCGCGCGCCAGAACTAAATCTGCTAGGGTTTGGCCGTAGACCATTTCCATAACGACCGTGGCCTGATTGTCTAGGGTAAACAGGTCCGTTACCCGTGGAATGCCCGGGTGTTGAAGGGTTTGCAACGATCGAAACTGCTGATAAAAGGCTTCTACGACGCTGGGATTTTGGCTCCACTGGGCATTGAGTTGCTTAAGAACAAAGGTATGGCCGTCCTGCCATACTAGGTAAGTCGTAGCCATCGGACCCTGGCCGAGGGTTTTTAAAATTTGATAGGTTCCGATGCAACTGATGGTTTTGAGCGGCAGTCCCGTCTGAGTATCGAACAGCAATTCACCAGACCCAACGGAGGTTTCTTCATCCTCTAGAATCTTGCTGATGCGTTCTGAAGCCAGGGCAAATGCATCGCTGCTCGCTGACTGGGGTTGGCTCATAGAGCTTGGCGGGGCGGGCGATTTTGACGGCGATTTTGGCGGTAAGGGCGGTGCGCTGGAACGGGCGGAAACAGGAGTATGAATGTTGACCTGTAAGTTGGGTCCGGACCTTGCAAGTCGAAAGACAGCCCCATCTTTGAGGGGGAGTCGGGTGATGCGCTGTCCATCGACGTAGGTTCCATTGGCTCCCAGGCTCACCACTTCCCAGGCTGAATTTTCGCAGCAGAGTTCGACATGATGGCGAGATACCACAGCGCTATAAAGCACCACATGGTTATCGGTGGATCGTCCGACGCTCACTCGCGCCTCTTGGTCAAAAGTCCAGCTTTGGATGGGGGTGGATTGAAGAGGATGGAGCAGTGTTAAGGTAATCACAACAACGGGTGGCAAACGAAACAACTGGAGAAGATGATGAGAGCACGGAATGCGGCAGGATGAGGATCTGAGTGGGGCGTCTGTGAAGACTCAG
>JANMIS010000143.1:0-2067 GCA_031375925.1 Synechococcales cyanobacterium OTE_70_concoct_197_sub | reverse complement strand
TATGCTCAGGCATTATTGTCCCTAGGTCAATCCAGCAACAGTTTGGATGCAATTACGGGCGATGTTGCCATGATTGCAGAGACCTTGGCAGGTTCTAGTGAACTTTCTGAGTTTTTGGCGAATCCATTTATTTTGGATGATGTTAAGAAAACTGCGATCGGTCAGCTTTTTGAAGGCAAAGTGAATACCTTTACCTTGAGCTTTTTGAAGCTTTTGGTCGATCGTCGTCGCGTTGCTTGCTTGCCCGGAATTTGCATTGAATTCAAGTCTTTGATTCGTAAGCTGAACCAAGTGGTGCTTGCTGAAGTGACCTCCACCGTCGAACTTAGCGATGCTCAGAAGCAAAGCGTTCGCGATCGGGTGATGGGTATGACCAATGCAAAGAATGTCGAACTGGAAACAACTATTGATTCTGACCTGCTTGGCGGTGTCATTATTAAAGTTGGTTCTCAAGTCATCGATGCAAGTTTGCGCGGTCAGCTTCGTCGGATTTCCTACAAAATTGCAGGCGTTAACTAGCTCACCAATTTTTCAATTTTTTCCTCCCTCCTCCGTAACGTTGTAAAGAGAGATTTAGCCAATGGCAGCGATCAGACCTGACGAAATTAGTAGTATTATTCGCCAACAGATTGAACAGTACAATCAGGACGTTAAAGTATCCAACGTCGGGACTGTCCTGCAAGTTGGCGATGGCATTGCCCGAGTTTATGGACTCGACAAAGCAATGGCCGGAGAACTTTTAGAATTCGTTGACGGCTCCATCGGGATTGCTTTCAACCTTGAAGAAGATAACGTCGGTTGCGTGTTGATGAGCGATGGTCGCACCATTCAAGAAGGCTCCACCGTCACCGCAACGGGCAAAATTGCTCAGATTCCTGTCGGGGAAGCGATGATTGGTCGTGTTGTGGATGCACTTGCGCGTCCCATCGACGGCAAAGGCGAACCCGCCACCACCGAAACTCGCTTGATTGAATCCATGGCTCCTGGGATTATTGCCCGGAAATCCGTCTGTGAACCGATGCAAACGGGGATTACCGCGATCGACTCCATGATTCCCGTAGGCCGTGGCCAGCGCGAATTGATCATTGGAGACCGTCAAACCGGAAAAACCGCCGTGGCCATTGATACCATTCTGAACCAGAAGGGTGAAGATGTGGTTTGCGTGTATGTTGCGATCGGACAGAAAGCTTCTACCGTTGCAAACGTTGTGCAAGCGCTCCAAGAAAAAGGCGCAATGGACTACACGATCGTTGTTGCTGCAAATGCAAACGATCCTGCGTCTTTGCAATATCTCGCTCCCTACACAGGCGCAGCACTCGCTGAGTACTTCATGTACAAAGGCAAAGCGACTCTTGTTATTTATGATGATTTGTCGAAGCAAGCTCAGGCTTACCGTCAAATGTCTCTCTTGCTTCGTCGTCCGCCCGGTCGTGAAGCTTATCCTGGAGATGTCTTCTATCTCCACAGCCGTTTGCTTGAGCGCGCTGCAAAACTCAGCGATGCATTGGGTGGCGGTAGTATGACGGCATTGCCGATCGTCGAAACCCAAGCAGGTGACGTATCAGCCTACATCCCCACCAACGTAATTTCGATTACCGATGGTCAAATCTTCCTTTCCACCGACTTGTTTAACTCCGGTCTTCGTCCCGCAGTGAACGCAGGTATTTCGGTCTCCCGTGTGGGTTCTGCGGCACAAACCAAAGCGATGAAAAAAGTCGCGGGTAAAGTGAAGCTAGAATTGGCTCAGTACACCGAACTTCAAGCTTTTGCACAGTTTGCCTCCGACCTTGACAAAGCAACCCAGAACCAACTGGCACGTGGCGCACGTCTGTTGCAAATCCTGAAGCAAGCGCAATTCAGCCCGCTGTTGCTCAACGAGCAAGTCGCTGTGATCTACGCCGGAATTAACGGATATCTAGATGACATCGATGTTGATAAAGTCGTTGCATTCAACCTTGGCTTGCGTGACTATCTCAAAACAAGCAAAGCGAAGTACGTCGAAATCGTCCAAGGCAAAAAAGTCTTAGATGACGAAGCGGAAGGTCTTCTGAAGGAAGGCATCACTGA
>JANMIS010000128.1:0-3142 GCA_031375925.1 Synechococcales cyanobacterium OTE_70_concoct_197_sub | reverse complement strand
GCTTCGATGATGGTGCCGTTGTAGGTGAGGACTTGGCCTGCGGTGCTGTTGACGGCGGTTTGGGTTCCAGTGGATTCGTCTTGGACGCCGCGATAGACTTGGCAGCGGGCGGTGTCGCAGAGGTCGAAGCTGCTGTTGCCGTCGCGGTTGCGGCGGAAGAGGGCGTAGGAGCGGGCGGCGACGGCTTGGGCTTTGAGGGCTTCTTGGGGCCAGTTGCCGTTCATTTCGCCGCCGAGGACGCTGTAGAGGTATTGTTCGAGGTCTACGTGGTTGATGGCGGTGAGTCCGCCGCTGCTGGGCCGGAGGACGGTGCGGCCTCGATACCACCTGTCGCCGATCCAGACGACGCCGTTGGGGTCTTTGGGGGTGATGGCGATGCTGTTAGCGCTGTAGCGATCGAGTTGGATGCCTTGTCCGCCTGTTGTTGCGGTGAACCCGTTCATGCCTTGGATTTCGCCGAGGGGTTGGTTGGTGTTGGCGTTGGTGATGGTGGCGTTGACGGAGCTGCCGATGCGGACTTGGGAAACGTTCTCTTCGATGGCGACGCGGAGTTCTAGGCTGGCGGCGAGGGCGTTTTTGGGGCTGAGGAGGCTAAGGACGGTGAGGGCTGTGGTGATGGTGGTGGTGAGGAGGGCGGATTTGAGAAGCATGGGGGCTGGGGATGAGTGAGTTTTGCTTTGGGCGCGTTTTTGTTTTGTGCGCTGAGATGAGTGAGCGATCGGGATGGTTTTAAGTTATTTAGCTTTTGCTCGTTGCTAGGATAGACGAGTTTTGGTGATTTTGTTTCAGTTTGTTGCGAGGGTTGGGAGAATCTACATCGGAAATTGATTTTTTGGGTGGTTTTGTGTTGGGGACTTATAGTGGTTTTGCGGGTGTTTTTTTGCAGGGTTTGGACTCTAGAGGGTGTTGTGATGGAGATTACTTTTTTGGGGACGAGTTCTGGGGTGCCGACTCGATCGCGGAATGTGTCGAGTGTGGCGTTAAGGCTGCCGCAGCGATCGGAGGTGTGGTTGTTTGATTGTGGTGAGGGGACGCAGCATCAGTTTTTGAAGAGTGATTTGCGATCGAGTCAGATTCGGCGGATTTTTATTACGCATATGCATGGGGACCATATTTTTGGTCTGATGGGGTTGCTTGCAAGCTGTGGGTTGGCGGGGACTGTTTCGGAGATGGATATTTATGGGCCGCCGGAGTTGGGGGATTATTTGGCGGCGGCGCGTAAGTTTTCGCAGACGCATTTGTCGTATCCGGTGCGGGTGCATGTGGTAAGTCCGGGTCTTGTGGTGGATGATGGGGAGTTTCGGGTGGATTGTGCAAGGCTGAAGCATCGGGTGACGGCGCATGGGTTTCGGGTGACGGAGCGCGATCGGGATGGGGTGTTTGATGTGAAGAGGGCGGAGGAGTTGGGGATTCCGTTTGGGCCGATTTATGGAAAGTTGAAGCGGGGTGAGCGGGTGGTGATGGAGGATGGTCGGGTGTTTGAGGGGAAGGATTTTGTGGGTCCGTCGGAGAAGGGAAGAAGCGTTGTTTATTGTACGGATACTGTTTTTTGCGATCGGGCGGTGGAGTTGGCGCGCGGGGCGGATGTGTTGATCCATGAGGCGACTTATTCCCACGCGGATGCGGAGCTGGCGTTTGCTCGGCAGCATTCGACGTCTACGATGGCGGCGCAGACGGCGATGTTGGCGGGGGTGGATACTTTATTGATGACGCATTTTAGCCCGAGGTATGCGCCGGGGAATGGGGGGACGGAGTGGAAGGATCTTTTGGCGGAGGCGCGATCGATTTTTCCGAATACGCTGATGGCGAAGGATTTTATGGCGTTTGAGGTGCCCAGGACGCGCGGGTCGGAGTCTCAAGGTGAGGTGCAGAATGAGACTCGGATTGTGTCGCAGAATGAGACAGTGATTAAGAAGTCGGTTGTGGTTAAGAGGGGGTGAGGCTGCGGCGGAGTTGGAGGAGGCGATCGTTCGTGTTGATGGGGACGTGGGGGGCTAGGGTGTCGCTGTTGGGCCAAGTGGTCATGTCGTCGCAGACGCAGGCGTTGTCGGTGATGCCTGCGGTTTTTAATGGAATGGGCATGTCGCAGCGGGCACATTCGATGATGTCCCAGCCGCCTGTGAGGAGTTCGGCTAGGGTTTTGTCGTTGCCTTCTTGGTGAGCTTGGTCGGGGGTGAGGAGGGCTTGCTGCCAGTTGGTTTCAATTTCTGCGCTGGGGTGATCGGTGTTGAGGGTGGGGGTGATGCTGTAGGGGGTTCCGTTGATGATGAGGCGTTTGCCTAGTTGGAACCAGTGGTTTAGATAGTTGCGGATTTCGGTTTGGGTTGCCATGGGTTTGGGTGGGTTTGGGTCTTCTTTATGGTAGAAGCTTGCGATCGGGCTGGGGGGGAAGAAAGTCTTTAGGTTTTGGCAGGGGATTGAGGGAAGTGGTTTTGCGTTGAGGATTTGACGCACTATCTTACTTGGCGCATCTTATGAGTCTCGACATAAGACTTGTTTTGGGTCTTGAGTGAGATTTTGGGAGAGACTGGTGCGCGATTGGGGGCGTTATGATGAAGGGGATTTTCTGTGGCTTTTTGTTATGCCGAAGTTGACGTTTTCTTCGATTACGCTTGAGGATCTTAAGGCGGTGGTTGATCTTCAGGAGGGGATGATCGGTCGTTATGAGTGGAATGAGGTGAAGTCCGTTATTTTGACGGAGTATGAGTTGCGGCGAGTGAGGGAGGTGGGGACTTATTTACTCGATCGGGATACGGTGTTGATGAATGAGGCGACGGTTTGGGGGAAGGCGATTTTTCCGCTGTTGACGTTGGCGGAGGGGGGGAATGTTGAGGCTTGGGCGGAGGTTGGCTTGAAGGCGCAGTATGAGTTGTTTGGGTTGGATGGGGTGGCGGATGGGGTGTTGGGACAGAGTGTGATTGGTCGGGTGGAGGCTCCTTTTTTGGTGGTGGTTGAAGCGAAGAAGGGGGTGGATGCTCAGAGTCCGGTGTATCAGCTTTATGGACAACTTCTGGCGGCGGCGCATTTGAATTGGGAACTAGATGGAAGGGATTTACAAGAGATTTTTGGATGCTATACGATCGGGGATGTGTGGAAGTTTGTGCGGGCGGAGGTGTCGGGGATGAAGAGCGATCGGCCTCTA
>JANMIS010000438.1:0-3283 GCA_031375925.1 Synechococcales cyanobacterium OTE_70_concoct_197_sub | reverse complement strand
ATGTGACGGAACCGAAGGACCGAGCGAAGGCATTTGGGATCTTTGGGGCGGCGTTTGGGATGGGCTTTGTGGTGGGTCCGGTGATTAGTTTGGTGGCACAGAAGCTGACGGAGGGAATGGGGACGAAGATTAGTTTGGGTGCTGCGTTTTTTGCGTCTTCGGTGTTGGCTTCGATCGCCTTGGTATTGACGCTATTGTTTTTACCTGAAACACTTCCCCCAGAAAAGCGAAAAGTGGGCGGGCAATGGTTTGATTTGGGGTTAAAAGAATTGGCGCAGGGATTTTTCTTACCGAAAATCGGCATTTTGATTTTATTGAATTTCTTAATTGGAACAACCTTCACTATTTTTACCTTTGGTTTTCAGCCGTACTACACCCAGGTGTTGAATCAAGGGAACCAATCATTGACGGGTTTATTTGTGATGATCGGCGTTTTGGGGGCGACGTCGCAGTTGCAGGGCGTTCCCTGGTTGGCAAAACGCACAACGTTAACCCGAATTCTGTTTGCAGGATTGTTGGTAAGAGGATTGGCATTCTTGTGTATGCCGCTGTGGCCGGATGTTCGTTATTTTATTGAAGTTGGCGTTGTGTTTGCAATATTCAACGCAATGGTGCAACCGATGGTAAGTACATTAGTCTCACTGAATGTCACACCGGAGCGTCAGGGAATTGCATCTGGGTTGAATGCATCGTATCTGAGTATTGCTAATGCTGTGGGTCCAGTGATCGCTGGGGTAATGGTGAATGAGAAATTTCCCATTAGTTATAGCTATCCGTTGTTTTTTGCGGGGGCGGCAACACTCGCGACCTTGGGATTGGCTGTTGTAACCCGCCATACATACAAGCCTGATGGGATTGAGGTTTAGGATTATGGATAATGATTGGTTGCCCTACGATTTAAAACAACGCCGTCGCCAGAATCGATCGAAGCATGAGAAGCATCGCGTGAAGGGTTGGTTGCCGACACTGATTTTTGGGTGTTGCGGGGTGGTGTCGATCGGCGTTGGCATTATGGAGATGAGTGCGGGACAGATGACGGAGTTAGTTTGTGCTAGGTCGTTGCGACAAGTGACTTGCGCTCGGACGATTACGACGGGGTTGATTCGGGAGAAGACGCTGGAGTTGCCGCGTGTGGAGGCAGCTAGGTTGCAACAGGTGGGACGAAAGTTTCGGAATGCTTATCGGGTTATTTTGATTACTGCTACGGGAGAGGTGGCGTTAACGGAGGATTTTAAGTCTGATGAACGCAAGGCGCAGGATAATGCTGACAAGATTAATGAGTTTGTTTCAAATTCAACCAATGCTGAGATGTCGCTAGAGGTGGACGATCGTGCCCAGAGTAATTTGTTTGGGTTGATGTTTATTTCAACGGGTGGACTGTGGGTGTTGATGGCGGTTGTGCTTCAGATTGCGGTGAATCGGAAGGTGGTTTTGGTGAAGAAGATGAAATGATCTAATAAATGATTTAATATTGGTCGAGTTCATAGGTCATGAGATGCGACGCGATCGATTTTTTATCAAATATATTGAGATGTGGGTGCGATTCCCGTTTCGGGAATCATTTTAAGCTTCCCCTTCACTTTGTGAATCGTAGAAGCGTTTTCACCCACAGTCTCTGTGAACCACGATCGCCAAGACCTCTAAATGCAGTCTGTTATCGTGCTCTCGGTGTTGGCAACCCCACCATTTCTGCATTACTCTTACCGGGAGCCACCATCGGATAGCAGTTCTCGTTTTTACGCACCTGCACATCCATCAATACCGGACCGTCATAGGCCAACATCTCAGCGATCGCCGATTTTAACTGGCTCGGGTCCGTCACCCGCATTCCCTTCACACCATAAGCCTCCGCTAACTTAACCAAATCTGGCATCGAAGGCTCCATCCGCGATGACGAATAGCGCTCCTCATAAAACGCCTCTTGCCACTGCCGCACCATCCCCTGCCAGCCGTTGTTGATCACAATGGTTTTCACCGCAATCCCAAACTGCTTCAAGGTTCCCAGTTCCTGGATATTCATCTGCACACTGGCATCACCACTGATACAGATGACCTGTTCGGCGTCCCCCACCGCAATTTTTGCACCCATCGCAGCCGGAATTCCAAAGCCCATCGTCCCTAGGCCTGCACTAGAAATCCAGCGACGCGGACCATTTTTTAAGAACTGCGCAGACCACATTTGATGCTGGCCCACGTCAGTCGTGTAGTAAGCATTAGGTGCTTGAGAACCGACTTCGACGATCACTTCTTGGGGTGAAAGTTTATCAGTGTAATTTGGGGCCACCATGGGGTAGTCCTCCTTCCAAATTTCAATCTGCTTGAGCCAGTCTTGGGTTTGGGTTGATTGAATGTCTTGACTCGACTGCGCCAATATTTCCTGAAGCACTTGTTTCACATCCCCGACGATCGCCACATCAGGACGCCGCACCTTCGCAATTTCTGCTGGGTCAATGTCTACATGAATAATCTTCGCATCGGGTGCAAAGCCCGAAAGTCTACCCGTCACTCGATCGTCGAACCTCGCCCCGATCGCAATCAAGAGATCACAACCCGTCACCGCAAAGTTTGCATAGGCTGTCCCATGCATTCCCAGCATCCCCACCGATAGATCATGGTGCTCATCAAAAGCTCCAATCCCCATCAACGTCGTCGTCGTCGGTAACCCAAACCGTTCGGCAAACTGTTTTACCTCAGCATGGGCACCTGCGGCGATCGCGCCACCTCCCACATATAGCAAGGGCTTGTGAGAGTCTCGGATCAAGTCTAAGGCTTGTGAGCAAAGGTGTTCGTCAAAAGTCGTTGCAGGGTGGTAGCCGACGAGTTTCACATCCCCTGGCTTGACGGGCAGGTAGTCACATTCTTCAGCGCCCACATCCTTGGGGATATCCACTAACACAGGACCCGGACGGCCTGTATGGCAGAGGTGATAGGCTTCGGCAATGATGCGAGCCATATCGTGGGGATCTCGTACGACGTAGGAATGCTTAACGATTGGCAGCGTAATCCCCCAAATGTCCGTCTCTTGGAAGCCGTCGGTCCCGATCATCGCCCGAGGGACCTGCCCCGTAATCACCAACAGCGGAATCGAATCCATATGGGCCGTCGCAATCCCCGTTACCAAGTTTGTTGCACCCGGTCCAGAGGTTGCAAAGCACACGCCTACGGTGCCTGTCGCTCGCGCGTAACCATCGGCAGCATGGGCAGCGCCTTGCTCGTGACGCACGAGAATATGCTCAAGGTCGCCGCGCGCTTCAAATTTATATAGCTCATCATAGATTGGCAA
>JANMIS010000110.1:0-3823 GCA_031375925.1 Synechococcales cyanobacterium OTE_70_concoct_197_sub | reverse complement strand
GAAAATAATACACTTCTTGCTGGGATTTTCGTCGCTGAACAACTTAAAAATCCTTGTTCAGAAAGACTCCTAATCCCAGAACTGATATACATATTCTTATATCCACTCAAATCTGCTGGGGTAATCCAAGGAATTCCATTCTGAGATGTAAAGTTGTCTGGATCTTTTGACGGTGGTGTTCCTCCACTTACAATTTTTGTAACTTCTCCAATTTCACATTCAGCCCAACCTTCCGGTAACTCACGCACGATCGAACTCCTCTTAAAATCCAATATAATATTTGTGACAATCTTACGTCAAAATTTTCGAGAAAACGTAAGAGTAATCCTCTTTAACCCCGTTCCAAAAATTTCCTGGCAGTAAGAATCGGTATCGATCGAAAAGGATGCAAAACCAACAAATCCTCATCTCCCGTCACAATACACTCCGCATCGCCATTAACTGCCAGTGACAAATACTGATCATCTTTCGGATCACGACAAGCCACGATCGTTTCACTGATCTCAATAAACTCAGCGCGACTCACAAACATTTCCAAAAAAGTCTCTCGTTCGGCCAGACTTGCATATCGTTCAAAGCGAGGCCGCAGCAAAACCGCTGTCAATTCCGCAAAAGTTGACTCAGAGGTCAAAACTTTACCATGCTGTGCAACCCAGTCCATGACCTGGCAAGGGAGACTGTGAGGGAAAAAAGCAGCGCTCACCATAATATTCGTATCCAATACAAATCGTCCTGCTCTACTCGTCATTCAAAATTGACTCCAAAATCTCTGGGGTTAACCCATTTTGCTGCGCTTCTGCCGCAAGTCGATTCATGCTTTCTTTCAGAGGAACATAACTTGCCACCTGCGAAGTTAACTTCTGACGAACCATTGCACCAATTCGCATCGATAACTGTTGTCTTTCTACATCAGAAGACCGACGGTATATCTCTGCTACATCAGCAGGTACCTGAATGCAAATCTGATTGACTGACTGCATGATATTTCCCTTGATCAATCACAATAATGCTCTCATCTTAGCGTCATAATCACCCGATCGTTCAGTGAACTTGCCATAACCCACCGCTCTACTTCTCACTCATGCACCCCCAGAATTGGGGGCTGGGCGGTTTTCTGCTGTTGCAAGGACGATCGAATTATTCCCAAAGCTTCTGCACCGGATAATCCCCAAACGATCGATCGGCACTCACCAAAACTAACGATCGTTCGATCGCTTGTGCAATTAAAATGCGATCGAATGGATCTCGATGGCGTAATGGTAACGTAAGAAGATGCGTCGTATCAGCAAACGAAATCGAAATCAGCTCAATTCCTGCACCAGGAAGCATTGCCTCAATGTCATCATAAACAACTTGTAGTGCGAGTTTCCCAGTGCTGAGTTTAATTGCAATCTCCCAAAGACTCGAAATACTCAAATAAACTCGATCGGCGGATTCAATCTCTTCTCGAATGGCGATCGGTAATTTAGGCGAATTCTCAACAAACCAAATGAACACATGCGTGTCCAACAATAGCCTACTCATTCCATATACTCCTGAAAGTCATCCAGCGGCGCATCGAAGTCATCAGCCAGCGGCAACACAAACGTTCCCTTCATTGTACCTGCCTGTCTTTTCTTCCGTGGAGTCTCGATCGCCCCCTCCTCCTCTTGAAGATGCTCTGCTACCAACGACTCAATATATTGCAAAGCCTTCTGTTGCATAGGCTCTGGAAGTTTCTGTAGCTGCTCTAAAATTGCTGCGCCCATAATCAGTCCGCTCCCGATCGACGACCCTTTTAGTTTAGCCCATTCCTAACTCATGCACTCCAGAATTGCAGGCTAGGGGACGTTTCGATCGGCTAATCTGTCACGCGATCGATCGTTAAACTTCCCAATCCTCTATTCGTAATCCTTCCACCCGAACAAACTCTCGTACATTATGCGTCACCAATATCAAATCATTAACCAATGCGATGGCCGCAATTTGTAAATCATAAGGACCGATCGGAATGCCTTGCGTCTCTAACTGTCCTCGAATTGCACCGAACGTAATCGCTGTAAAATCATCGAATGGAAAAGAATAAAATTGTGCCAAGAACTCTTGTTGCAATGAAAAGTTTTGTTCTGGATTTAAACTTTTCATCGCACCATAAGCTAACTCTGCCTTCACAACAGAACAAACCGCAACTTCCCTTCGATCGATCGAATTAAGACGGTCTTTCAATGCCAAATTCTTTCCTTTTAAATAAATAATACAAGTATTGGTATCTAGCAAATACTGCATTAAAAAGACTCTCTCTCAACAAATTGACCCTGTGGTTGGCGGATGAATGTTTCATCTTGAATACAACCATAAAAATTTTGCCCTTCAAGGTTTGGAACCTGTTTAAATTGAGACTGTTGCTTGAGATTAATGAGCGTTTGCAATCCCAGCATGACTACTTCCTCCTGAGTGGATAAACCCGTCATGGCAAGGGCCTGTGTCACGAGTTGATCATCGATCGCCACCATTGTTTTCATCAGCTTTTCCCAGATTATTGAACAACAGAGTCAACCATTAGCCGACTTCATCAGCCCACTTTATGGTTTAACATGTTCATTATAGCGCAACCCATTCCCACTCATGCTCCCCTAGAATTGGGGGCTGGGGGGCTTTCCGCTGTGGCAAGGACGATCGGCTGATCCAACGCAGACCTATTGTCCCATCTCACTCAAAATCGATCGGTGGCAATAAAGGTTCTAACAACGTCAAAAAATTAGGTAAAATGGTTTTTACAATTTTCCAAATCTTATCTTGTTGTAATTGATCATATTGATGAGCAATCACATTCCGTAACCCGATCGTATTGCGCCAATCGATTTCTGGATGCGCCACTTGAAATTCCCGTGAAACACGCCGTGCGGCTTCTCCTAAAATCTCTAACTGTCGTTCCACAGCACTCTGAACCATCACATGCTCAAAATACTCGATTTCCGACATTCCGGCGATGAATTCCTGAACTCGATAAATCGCCTGTCGCATATCCCAGAGAGATTCCAAATCATCTTCACTTGGCTGCATAAATCACCTGTGCCGATCGTACAATTTTTGCTCGACGATAAGGATTATCAATCAACTCTTTCTGACAAATATCGACTTTCCGTTCAAATAATTGTTCAGCCGCTTCCCGTAAAGCCAAAGAGGTTTTAGACGATCGCCGATACCCCTCTTCAAACACCACCAATAGATCCACATCACTAGGATCCTCACCCCCCTCCCGAAAATCATCCCGCACCGCCGACCCAAACACCCCCATCTCCACAATCCGAAACCGCTCACACAGCGCCACAATATCCGCCCGATCGACCCCAAAACGCACCATCAAAATCTCATCTATTGGACGATCGAGAACCGAAGTCACCATGAGCTTACCTCCCGCAATCTCCACCTATTCTATCGCTAATCTGAACTTCAAATGCTCGCTAACCACGCTCCGAACTTATCAGCCGTCATCTTCGGTCGATCCAATGTCAAGCCTTCTGTCAAGGCTTCTTTAATCTCATCGTGATAGTGAGGATTCGATCGTTCAATCGCATCTAGCAATGCATTTTTAAATCCAACGAGATCCAAAGAACAGTCTGAATCAAAAGCACTAAAAATAATCCCAATGCGTTCTGCTATCTGACGACGTTCTTCGATCGTAGAATGGCGGTACGTTTCGGCAATATCATGTGGAACCTGAATCGTAATTTCATCAACTGTCTGAATCATCACTCCCTCCAAAATTTGGATAATCCTATTCTATCGCCAACTCCGCCAAAATCGCCTCCAACTCCCCGATCGCACTCGTCAACTCACTCAC
>JANMIS010000084.1:0-11438 GCA_031375925.1 Synechococcales cyanobacterium OTE_70_concoct_197_sub | reverse complement strand
TTGAGTGCAGTCGATCGTCAGATGACCTATGGCGATCGGGATTTACAGCCGTTTGATCTCTAAGTCCAATTGAAACAATAGATTCAGAGAGGTTGCTATGTCTGAGAATAACTCTAAACATGATGGCGTCGGTCCGGGTTCACCGTGGTTCTTTCAATTGGGACAGTTGATTATCAATCCGATCGGATTTTTGACCGCCTGTGGTGAGCAGTATGGCGATCGGTTTACGCTGAGGCTGCTAGGTCCGAAGTCGCCACCGCTAGTTTTTCTGAGTGATCCAGAAGAGGTGGGCGCGGTGTGGGGTGCGCTAGCGGGATCTTTGGAATTTGGGAAAGTGACTCAGGTTTTTTTGCCGTTGGTGGGGAGTCAATCGCTAATTATGCAACAGGGCGATCGGCATCAGCGACAGCGGCAACTATTAATGCCTGCATTTCATCGGGAGAGTTTGCTGCGCCAAGGTGAATTGATTTGTCAGTTGACGCGGGACCAAATGAAAGAATGGCGATCGGGACAATCAATCAATATTCGTCAGGAAATGTCACAGATTTCGCTGAGGGTGATTTTGGAAGTGGTGTTTGGATTGGTGCCAGGGGAGCGCTACGAAGCCTTACGATCGCGCCTAGAAAAGCTATTGGATCAAATCACAGACCCGCTATATTCCCTACAATTCTTTCTGCCGCCCCTACAGCAAAACTGGGGAGCTTGGAGTCCTTGGGGGCGCTTTCAGACGCAGATGGCAGAGATTGATGAATTGATTTATGCCGAAATGAATGACAGACGATCGCAGCCCACAGACTGCTTTGAAAAACGTGGTGACATTCTATCAATGTTGATGTTGGCGCGAGATGCTGAAGGTGCAGCAATGCCCGATGTAGAATTACGTGATCAATTGATGACATTACTATTACTGGGCCATGAAACGACTGCTTCATCCCTATCTTGGGCCTTTTATTGGGTGCATCGCGACCCTAGAGTTCTATCAAAACTTCGATCGGAGATTGCGCCCCTGCGGGAAGATCCAATCACATTATCGGAGCAGCCCTATTTAACTGCTGTGTGCAAAGAGTCATTGCGGTTACAGCCGATCGCATTAATTGCACAGCCCCGTCGGGTAAAGGAAACGGTAACTTGGAACGATCGGATTTACGCTGAGGGCACCGTGTTGATTCCTTGTATTCTGACCGCTCATCAACGACCTACGACCTATCCAGAGCCTAAGCAGTTTCAGCCCGATCGGTTTATTGAACAAAAGTTTTCACCCTCTGAGTTTTTTCCCTTTGGGGGTGGCAGTCGAAGCTGTGTGGGGATGGCGTTATCACTGTTTGAAATGAAATTAGTTTTGGCAACTGTTCTCGACACTTTTGAATTTGAAAGCAATCTCATGCATGATGTGAAAGCCGATCGCCGTGGCATTACCTTTGTTCCACCGGAAGCATTTCGGCTGACGATCGTTTAATCGTTTATAGCTGTCATTATTTTTTATCCCTGAGGGCGTGCTGATAAATACATTGAGTAAAATCAATGGATGAGAGCATCGATCGCTATGGTAAATCACGGCTTCTTAAAGCTAGTATTGATCATAGCTATATTGCTATAGGCTTTAAATCAATCATAGACTTAAACCTATGCTCACATATCATCTAATAACTGATAACGATTTTGATCCAATCTTTGGAGGCGATCGTTCGTGGTTTTTGAATGAGGGTTTTGGCGTCTATTTGGGAGGGAGATTATGTTGGGAAATTGGGTAGAAGGGTTGGTGCTGGTCACTATATTGTGTGGCTTTTTTGGAATTGCCTTCAAGAAGAGCCTAATTATGAAGATCATTTCTATGGATGTAATGAGTACCGGCGTTATTGCTTATTACGTCGTAGTTGCCAGTCGAATTGGCTTTTTTACACCCATTTTGGTGGATTCACAGAAAGGGGCTTACGCTGATCCGGTGCCTCAGGCTGTGATATTGACAGCGATCGTGATTGGTTTTTCGATTCAGGCGTTAATGCTGGTGGGCGTGATGAAATTAGCGCGAAACAATCCCACGTTGGAAACCCGCGAGATTGAAAAGAGTAATACGGTAGAGTCATGAATCTTATTACATTGATTTGGATTGCGTTTCCATTTTTGATCGGGTTCATCATCTACCTGATTCCTAAGTTAGATAAGCCACTAGCATTAGTTGGGACGATCGCTTCAGCAGCCTATGCAGGATTGCTATTGCTCTCGAATCAAGCGCCACTCACATTGAGATTGATGGACCATTTTGGAGTGAGTTTGATATTAGACCCACTGGCTGGGCTTTTTATTTTAACGAATGCTCTGGTGACAATGGCCGTTGTTTTGTATTGTTGGCAGACGGACAAAAGCACTTTTTTCTATGCGCAGGCATTGATTTTACATGGCAGTTTGAATGCGGCTTTTGCCTGTTCAGATTTTGTGAGTCTTTATGTAGCGCTTGAGGTGATTAGCATTTCAGCATTTTTGCTCATTGCTTATTCTCGGACCGATCGATCGCTTTGGGTTGGGTTGCGGTATTTATTCGTCAGCAATGTCGCAATGCTGTTCTATTTGGTTGGGGCTGTGCTCATTTACCAGACCCATCATTCCTTTGATTTCGTTGGTCTTAGGGATGCGCCCACGGAGGCGGTTTCGCTGATTTTCCTGGGTCTTCTGGTGAAAGGTGGTGTCTTTGTTTCGGGGTTGTGGCTGCCGCTGACTCACGCAGAATCCGAGACACCGGTTTCAGCGCTAATGTCGGGTATTGTCGTCAAAGCTGGGATTTTTCCATTGGTTCGCTGTGCATTATTACTAGAAGAAATCAATCCGATCGTCCGGTCTTTAGGGTTGGCAACGGCTGCGCTGGGGGTGTTTTGTGCGGTGTTTGAAAAGGATACGAAACGAATGCTAGCATTTCATACAGTTTCTCAGTTGGGCTTTATTTTGGCGGCTCCTGTTGTGGGTGGAGTCTATGCTTTGACCCATGGCCTAGTGAAATCTTCGCTATTTCTAATAGTGGGAAATCTTCCTAGTCGGAGCTTTAAGGTATTGCAGCAGAAATCGATCGACAACCGACTTTGGATTGCATTGACGATCGCTAGCCTTTCGATTTCTGGAATGCCTTTACTCGCAGGGTTTGGGGCAAAAGCGTTAACGATGCAAGAACTGCTTCCTTGGCAGGTGACCGCAATGAATGTTGCGGCATTGGGTACAGCGATTTCATTTGCAAAGTTCATCTTTCTCCCCCATGGTGAACTAGAGAAGTCTGCGCCAAAACCTATGAATTCTGGATTTTGGGCTGCGATCGAGTTGCTATTGGGCGGTCTATTGGTTGGTAATGTTTTGTCCCCGCAAGCTTATACCTTTGAAAACATTGTGAAATCCATGGGGACAATTGTGTTAGGTTGGCTCGCCTATCGGTTGATCTTCTGTAAGCTGTCTATTAAATTACCCCGTGTTTTAGAACAGTTTGAGCATTTAGTAGGTGTAATGAGTCTAAGCTTAGTTGTACTCTTTTGGATGGTGTTTGTATGATTGGAGATGTGGTTCTGAGGCTGATCATTTGGTTTTTGTTGACAGCAAACTTCACAGTTGCAAATATTGTAATCGGACTGTTGATTGCCTTTCTACTTCCTAGAAGTAGTGCTTCACCAGAGCGATTAAAAGACTTATTGCAGGGCATTTGGAAAATTATTGTTGCGATTCCACAGGCTTATGGTGAAGCGATCGAACTTATCTTTAATCCTCACACTGAGGAAGCCATTGTGATGGAGCGAGTTCAGTTAAGACGATCGCCGGGACTGGTATTTTTAGATATTTTCTTAATTACCTTTACACCTAAGACCACGGTATTGAACTATCACGAAGAAGGCTGGTACGAAGTTCACCAAGTTCGCCCAAGGAGGCTGCCATGACAGGATTTACGGCCTGGGTACTAAATATTGCACTAATTGCGATGACTCTTTCTCTTATCATTCCCATGTATGCAGCATGGAAAGATGAGGATATTTGGCAGACGATGTTATCGATGGCTAGCATTTCTACTAAGTCGTCAATTATTGTTTTGATGCTTTCTGTATTGCGCGATGACTGGATGATTGGAGTGAGTGGAGTGATTATGATTAGCGTAGGAAATGCAGGATTTATGCTGTTGTCTCATATTTTAAAGCGGGTGGGTGAATCATGATTGTAGTAGCGCTTAGTTCTGTCTGTATTACGATCGGACTGATATTTTGCTTTTGGGGAACGTGGTCGCTTTTAGGCAATCGATCGGTCTTATTCAAGTTACACAACCTTTCAGTTTCAGATACATTAGGTTCCATTAGCATTGTGGTGGGATTACTCTTTTTGCGATCGAGAGAATGGCCATTGCTACTATTAGCGATCGTTTCATTGATGCTATGGAATACAATGCTGGGCTATGTATTAGCATTTTGTTCAAGTGATGATGTCAAGAGAAAACACGATTCGCTGTATTTTGATCCAAACTTTGAGGCAGGAGAATAGGCATGATCGATAGCTATTTGTACGTCATCATTGCTTTACTGCCATTGGCTGCAATGATGGTTATTTTTCAAACTAATCCATACCATGCGTTAGTTATTCGGGGTGTTTTGGGAGCGATTGCAGCCTTGGTTTATTCAGTATTGGGTGCGCCAGATGTGGCTTTGACAGAAGCATTGGTCGGGACACTGCTAGCGATTACACTATATGCAGTTGCGGTGCGATCGTCCCTAGTTTTGACCATTGGCGTGTTGCAGGATGAGTTTGACAATGCCGATCGAAGTCCTGATTTCCAAAGCTTGATAGATACAGTACAGACTTCCCTAGATCCTTATCATGTTCGAGTTAAATTAGTGCCTTATTCCGATGCGATCAGTTTGAATGAAGCACTGACTCAGCAGGAAATCCACAGCACACTTTACTCAGAAAAAAGAGTTGGAGATAATCAGGTTAATGTCTACCAATTGGTGACGCGACTCAATCGAATTTATGAAATTATGCAGCCGCGTTTAACGTCTGTCGTACTACGCTCTAACGATTTACAAGGGGTTCAATCATGAAATGGGTGTATTTAGTTGCTGGTATTTTGTTTTATTTCAAAATGTTATTCTTGGATAATCCTTCACCAACTCTGGATTTTTCCATTGTTGAAACGGTTGTAAAAGAAAGCGGTTTGCCCAACGCAGTGTCGGCCATTATTTTGCGCAATCGTTTATATGACACAATCTTCGAGGTAATTGTATTCACAATAGCCATCATGGGAGCCAGTTTTTTACTTGCAACAGACCGTCCAGCGGAGAAGATTGAGCAATTTACCGATCCGTCTTCGATTATTTTGGCGCGTTTGGGATCAACGATCGCAGCTCTGGTTGGCATTGAATTAGCCATTCGGGGACATTTGAGTCCGGGGGGTGGCTTTGCGGCGGGAGTGGCAGGTGGGACGGCGATCGGGCTGGTGGCGATGACTTCTTCACCCGAATGGATGCAGTCGGTTTATCAGAAATGGAATGCGGCGGCTTGGGAAAAGATTTCGGTATTGGTGTTCATTGTATTGTCTGTAATTACGCTGGCGGGATATGAGTTGCCGTTTGGTGAAATGGGGGCTTTGGTCAGTGGGGGCATTGTTCCGATTTTGAATATTTTGGTGGCGGTGAAAGTGGCTTTGGGTTCCTGGGCCGTGGTGCTGATCTTTATTCGGTATCGGGGGTTGTTGTAGAGGTTGACCTATTTCTCTGCTTCTAGCCGATCGCGGGAAACTTTGAGAATTTCTCTCTGGTCTGAACTGATCGCAGGATAGTGCAAATCTAAGCTGCTTAAGCGTTGGATGATAATATCAGCGACGACTAAGCGGGTGTACCATTTCCGATCGGCTGGGATAACGTACCAGGGTGCGATCTCTGTACTGGTAATACTGAGAGCGTTCTCGTATGCGTTTTGATAAGCGTCCCAATGTTGTCGTTCTTCGATATCACTGATAGAAAATTTCCAGTTCTTTTCTGGTGTATCAATGCGTTTTAGAAAGCGTTTCTTTTGTTCGGCTTTGGAAATGTTGAGGAAAAATTTTAGAATAACAATGCCGTTGTTTGTCAGATATTGTTCAAAGTGATTGATTTCTTCAAAGCGTTGTGTCCAGAGCCGATCGCCTTTAGGCCTGTGGGGTAAATTTTGACGATCGAGTATCTCAGAATGAACGCGCGCAATCAGGACTTCTTCGTAATATGAGCGATTAAAAATACCAATGCGTCCCCGTTCCGGCAAACATCGGGAATAGCGCCAAAGGTAGTCATGGTCGAGTTCTTCAGAACTTGGCGTTTTGAAACTATAGACCTGGCATCCTTGGGGATTTACCCCAGACATGACGTGTTTAATCGTGCTGTCTTTGCCCGCTGCATCCATTGCTTGAAAAATCACTAACACGCCATAGGCATCATGGGCGTACAATACATCCTGAAGCTTCGTCATTGTTTCGATGCCCGATCGAAGCTGTTCAACAGATTGTTCTTTGATCATGCCATCCGGCAAGAAAGCGGGGTCGTAGTCCCGACTTAAAACAATAGATTTATTGGCTGGAACTTGAAAGGGTTTAAGGTTCATTAGGAATGGTTTGAAACTGTTGTAATGCTTGGGTGGTTCGCCAGGAATTTATAAATCAAACCGATCGACTCAAATATTGGTAATGATGCCGCAAATGATCTTCAATAAAACTAGCAATGAAGTAGTAGCCATGATCGTACTCCGGATGACGGCGTAAGATGAGGGGTTGGGCCGATCGTTTACATAAAGATTCAAAACTTTCGAGTTTGAGATGGGTTTCTAAAAAGCGATCCTGCAATCCTTGATCAATTAAAATCGGTGCAGAATGCCCCCATTCAGCCAGCAATTCACTTGCGTCGTAGTCCAGCCAAAGATTCCGATCGTCTCCCAAATATCCCTGAAAGGCCTTCTGTCCCCAGGGCGACTCCATGGGTGCCCCAATCGGCGCAAAAGCCGAAATACTCCGATAAGCCTCGGCATTTCGCAACCCACAAACCAACGCCCCATGGCCACCCATGGAATGCCCACAAATACTTTGAATGCTCTGACCTGTGGAGGATTTGGCAACGGGAAATGAATCGGCGATCAATCTGGGAAGTTCGTCGGTAACGTAGGAATACATTTGAAAATTCGATCGCCAAGGTTCAACCAAAGCATCCACATAAAAGCCCGCACCAATCCCAAAATCCCATTCTTCTACGTCAGGAATTCGATCGCCCCGAGGACTGGTATCCGGCGCGACGACCATGATCCCCAGTTCGGACGCAATGCGCTGTACCCCTGACTTAATCATAAAAGTTTCATCGGTGCAGGTCAGCCCAGATAGGAAATACAGCACAGGAACAGGGTTTATTTTGGCTTGGGGTGGAAGGTAAATTGCAAAATTCATATCGGTATTACAGCAATCAGACCGATGGCTATAAAACTCAGTACTTCCACCAAAACTTGCAAAGGCCGATCGTTTTTTTAGCATAGATTTAGGTTTGGTTTAAGATTTAAAATGTCACGACACTGCGAATGCCTTCACCCTTATGCATCAATTCAAAAGCATCATTAATCCGATCGATCGGCATTACATTGGTAATTAAATCATCAATGTTAATTTTTCCCTCCATGTACCAATCCACAATTTTCGGCACATCTCGCCGCCCTTTCGCCCCACCAAAGGCTGTTCCTTTCCAAGTTCGTCCCGTCACAAGCTGAAACGGTCTTGTGCTGATCTCTTTGCCCGCTGCTGCAACGCCAATAATGACGCTTACGCCCCAGCCTTTATGGCAGCATTCCAAAGCCTGTCGCATCACATTAATATTGCCAATGCATTCAAAACTATAGTCCGCACCACCATTGGTTAATTCAACCAAATGCGCCACCAAATCGCCTTCTACCTCGTGGGGATTAACATAGTGCGTCATCCCAAATTTTTCAGCGATCGATCGTTTACTCGGATTCGTATCAACGCCAATGATTTGATTTGATCCCACGAGTCTCGCACCTTGAATTACGTTCAGCCCAATGCCGCCCAAACCAAAGACAATCACATTAGACCCAGGCTCGACTTTGGCTGTATTAATCACAGCACCAATCCCCGTTGTCACCCCGCAGCCAATGTAGCAAACCTTTTCAAAGGGCGCGTCCGATCGAATCTTAGCTAAAGCAATCTCAGGAATGACGGTGTAATTTGAAAAGGTAGAAGTGCCCATGTAGTGATGCAACTTTTGGCATTTATATGAAAAGCGACTGCTCCCATCTGGCATTAAGCCTTGGCCTTGGGTAACGCGAATCGATTGGCAGAGATTGGTTTTGGGGTTGAGGCAATATTCACATTCGCGGCATTCTGGAATGTAGAGCGGAATAACGTGATCGCCTGCTTTAAGCGACTTTACATCGGGTCCCACTTCGACCACCACGCCCGCACCCTCATGGCCCAAAATAGCGGGAAACAATCCCTCAGGGTCAAGTCCAGACAATGTGTAAGCATCTGTATGACAAATGCCTGTGGCCTTGATTTCAACTAGAACTTCGCCAGATCTTGGTCCCTCTAGTTGAATCGTTTCGATCGAAAGGGGCTTTCCCGCTTCAAAGGCGATCGCAGCTTTAACATCCATGTGTCTCTGGCTCCCTGTAGAAATAAGACCATCAATTACAATCTCATAATCAGGACTATAAAACCCATATTCATAGCGATTTATTTAGGATTCCAAAGCGCCTCCAATCTGGTCCGTCATAGTGCCACCATTCAGTGACGATCGAGGTATAGCCGTGACGTTCCATCGCAGCGGTGAGAATGTCTACATTCCGTCGGGCAGCGGGAGTCATCACTTCAGAGTCCCGTCCTGCACGCTCTGAAAAATCATCAAACTCCGTCGGCATTTCTAATTCTTTACCCTGAGCATCGATTAGGGTTAGGTCCACCGCTGCACCTCGGTTATGGCGAGACCCGGTGGCGGGATTTGCGACGTAGTTGCTATTTGGGAGAATTTTCCACATAATGCGCTGAACGGAGAGCGGACGATAGCAGTCATAGAGCTTTAGTCCCAAGCCCTGTGTGCGGAGATCGGCTTGGGCGGCTTTCAAGGCTTGTGCAACAGGGGCACGAAGAAGACAGCGGGCGACAGGATAGACGGGGGTTTTTAAAAAATTATTCGCAGTAGCGTAGCGCATATCTAGACGGATATCCGGTGCGATCGTCTGAATATCTACTAGCTGATAATCCTCAGAGAGAACCGAATTGAGGACAGGAGACGATGCGGGCCTATTGGGTGACGTTGGCTCAGTCGGTGGGGCCGCCGTAGAGTTCACGGGACCAAAGCATCCACCACTCAAAAGAATGATGCTCATTGCGATCGTGCTTAATATCCAAAAATAAAGTCGTCTCATGGGGTTATCCTGAAATTTGGCCTATGGGCCACAATTCTTAAAAGAATACCCAAAAAACTACGATTCTCGTGATTAACAGGTGATTGGCGACGTTATGACTCATTCTAGGCTAATTTCCATGGTAAGCCGATCGGGTGTGCGGCTAGAAGCAGACCTTTATTTGCCACCTTCAATTCAACCCGGCCAAACTTTTCCAGTGTTGCTGATGCGGCAACCCTATGGTCGCCCGATCGCGTCCACTGTTGTCTATGCCCATCCAAGCTGGTATGCCGCGCAGGGCTATATTGTGGTGATTCAAGATGTGCGGGGACGAGGAACCTCAGAAGGCTCGTTTGCATTATTTGAATCGGAGATGGAGGACGGCTATGATGCGGTGCTGTGGGCAGCGAATTTGCCCCATAGTAATGGGCTAGTGGGAATGTATGGTTTTTCTTATCAAGGGATGACGCAACTGTATGCAGCAGCGGCTAATCCTGAACCTTTGAAAACCATTTGTCCGGCAATGTTAGCCTATGACTTATATGAAGATTGGGCCTATGAAAATGGGGTGTTTTGTTTGCAGGGGAATCTGGGATGGGCGACTCAGTTGGCGGCAGAGACGGCGAGACGATCGGGCAATGTCTCCACATTTCAAGCGCTCAAATCCGCTGCGAGTTCTTTGCCCTTGCAAGGTGATATCCCAGCCTATCCTGATGTGATGAAAACCCTTGCACCAGATTCTTTTTATCATGATTGGATTAACCGATCGCCCGAGGATAACTATTGGAAAAAACTGTCACCCAGTCATTGGATCGACCAAATCACCCATTTACCGATGTTACACATTGGGGGATGGTTTGATCCGTATTTGCGAGGGACATTGCGATTGTATGAGGCAATGCGAGATTGTTCTAAGCTGCCGCAGTCGTTAATTATTGGGCCTTGGGCACATTTGCCTTGGGGGCGACGGGCGGGAGAGGTTGATTTTGGAATAACAGCGGTGAGTGATTGCGATCGTGCCCAGATTCAATGGTTTGATTATTGGTTAAAAGGGCAGGGCGCATTAAATCAATCTGCGACTTGGTTTGAAATGGGAACAAACCGTTGGGTGACAAAAGAAGTCTGGCAACCTCAAGAAAACCGATCGCACTGGCATTTAAACATCACAGGTTTGACCGCTATGCAAGGGAGTCGGCTGGAAGAAGCCCCCCAGCCCCCAATTCTGGGGGAGCAAGTTTTGGATGGGGTGTTTGATGTGATTGTTCATGATCCTTGGAGACCTGTTGCGTCGGTGGGTGGTCATGCTAGCTCGCCTGCGGGTCCGATCGATCGTAGCACTGTAGACGATCGATCAGATGTTCTCACTTACACCACTGAAGCATTAAAAAACTCGATTTTAATTCAAGGCATTCCGACGATCGATTTATGCTTTTCTAGTGATACTAAATCTATTGATATTCATGTTGTGTTGTCTCAAGTTACCGAAATAGGCAAAGTATTACCGATCGTTCAAGGCGTTGGTACCGTCTGCCCTCAGGAAACAACAACAGCAAGATTGAAGATGCAGGCGACGAGCATTGTGGTGCCGATCGGCAGCGCTTTACGTGTGAGTGTGAGTCTGTCTTGCTTTCCCGCATTTCCTGTGAATCCTGGTATGGGAGTTAAGGTTGCAGAGGCTAGGGCGATCGACGCTCAAGTGGCAACCTTATTTCTGCACAGTGGCATTTTAAACCTCTAATTTAGAACAGTGGTTTGCTTAAACCGATATCCCAGTCCCCGGACAGTCTCAATGGAGTTTTGACATCCAATCCGTTCAAATTTACGGCGCACCGATCGCACCTTAGCCGCAATCACATTACTCATAGGCTCGTAGGTCAATCCCCAGAGCCGATCGCGAATCTGATCATGGGTTAATACTTGATTAGAATAGCTCATGAGATATTCCAGAAGTTGGAACTCCTTTGCAGTTAGGATCTGGACTTCAAGATCGTGTTCATATAATGTTTGACGCTGACAATCTAAGAAAACATTATCTATTTGCATAATCTCAG
>JANMIS010000065.1:0-2154 GCA_031375925.1 Synechococcales cyanobacterium OTE_70_concoct_197_sub | reverse complement strand
CCGGCCCGGCCCATCGCTGCGAGCGTCAACTTTGCCTCCATGCATTTCGACCAGTCTACGTACTAGGGACAATCCGATTCCTAATCCCCCTTGTGCGTTTTCCATGTTGAGATCCACTTGCGAGAACAACTCAAAAATTCGCGGGAGTGACTCGGCAGGAATGCCCATCCCGTTGTCTTGAATCTTGACGGCCACCTCGTCCGTATACCCTTCAACCGTCAGCGAGATGTGACCGCCCGAACGCGTATACTTGGCGCTGTTGTTCAGCAAGTTTGAAAAAACCTGCGACAGTCGGGTCAAATCGGCTTCAATGTGGATGGGCGTCGGCGGAAGCGAAAGGGAAAACTGATGACCGGACTCTTCGATGAGCGGTCGGCTCGTCTCGATAGCGCTGTGAATGACCTGCGCCAATTCGATCTTCTGCATGCGGAGTTCCAGTTTATTACGGGTGATGCGGCTGACATCGAGCAGGTCATCAACCAGTCGCACCATTTGATTAAGTTGTCGCTCCATCATCGACCGAACTTCGACTGCGTGCCCGGCATCCATGTTGGACAACCGCAACACTTGTAGACCGTTGCGGATTGGCGCTAAGGGATTGCGAAGTTCATGAGCCAAGGTCGCCAGGAACTCATCTTTGCGGCGGTCGGCGTCCCGGAGTTCGCGGTAGAGTTGGGAGTTTTCGATGGCTATGGCCGCCCTGTCGGCCAAGTCCTGCGCCACTGCAAAGTCCGTTTCATCATAAAGCTGTCCCGACTCGGCAGCGATAAAAGTAAAGACACCGAGCGTTTTGCCTCGTACCCTGAGTGGCACACCGATATAGGACTTCAATCCCAGTTCCCGCACCAAGCGCAATTGCTCTTCATCTTGAATCGATTGGACGAGTAGTTCATCGCTGATCTGCGAGACGATCTCGGCTTGCCCAGTGCGGAGAATGGTCCAGACACCTTGAGGAGCATTCGGGTCGGGCGGGAAGCGGCGATGTAGCTCATGGGCTAGTTGCACCTTGGCCGGATTGATATGAGCAACAACCACGCGACGAAGTGTGCCATCCTGCTCCAAAACGTCGACCGTGGCCCAATCAGCAAAGTACGGAACGGCCAAAGACGCTACCTTTTGAATGGTGCTGTCGAAGTCCACCAGGACGGCAAGAGCTGCACTTGCATCGGCGAGGAACCGGGCCGTCTGCTCGACCCGTTTTCGCTGGGTCACATCCATTCCGATACCAATCATCCGTCCTGGCAATCCATCGTCGCCCGGAAATACTTTCCCTGAACCGGCGATCCAGTGTATGCCGCCGTTGGACCATAGGTTGCGGAATTCGACATAGAACTCGCCGCCCTCTTCTAAAGCGCGGCCGATGGCGGCATTCACATTTTGTCGATCATCGGGATGGATCAGCGCCTGAAAATGTTCGAATGTTCCGCCGAAGGTGCCCGGAGCCAAGCCATGCAATGGTTCAAGGCTGTCCGACCACTTAAGGTCGCCCGTGCGGATGTTCCAATCCCACACTCCCATGCGTCCGGCATCGAGTGCTAATCTTAGCCTCTCTTCATTTGTCGCTAGCGCCTCACGGGCCTCCTTCAGTTCGCTGATGTCCGTATTCGTCCCGAACCAATAGACAATCCGCCCATCGGCATCTTTCCACGGGTTGATTCTGGTTAGAAATGGCCGGAATTTCTGATCTGCGCCCTTCAGCGGAAAGACCATGTCAAACGGTTCCCCTGTATCAATCGACGCTCGCCACCGCGCCAGCACGGTGGGAAGTTCTTTGGGATCATGGACCATCTGCCAACCCCAGCCCTCCATTTGCTCGGTTGTAGTCCCGGTGTACTGGTACCAGCGGCGGTTGTACCAAAAGATGTAGCCATCAGGTCTGGCCATCCAGGCCAACTGCGGAATGCTGTCGGCCATAAGTCGCAACTTGGTTTCGCTTTCCCTTAACGCCGTTTCTTGCTGCCTGCGTTCTGTATCATCGTGTCCTTCCACGACGATGTTGGTGACAAGACCTGACTCGTCTTTTAGGCCCGTGACGACGGCAGTGGCGTGGCGGATCGTCCCATCCGCCATTGAATATTCCATCGGGCTGATCACCGGACCGCCGCTTAGCACTACCTCGGCCATGTGTCGTTGCCATTGATCTTGCATATACGG